>JAURNA010000168.1 GCA_030830385.1 Crocinitomicaceae bacterium
ACGCGCATGTGGACCCACCTTGAACGGCAGAAGGGGGGAATCGGAATGCGCGGTCCCGGAGAAACGCAGATTGAGACCGACCGAAGAATCATTCAACAGAAAATTGCCCTTTTGAAAAAGAAGCTGGTCGACATCGATAAGCAAAAGTCGGTTCAGCGGGGAAATCGCGGACAGTTGGTTCGGGTTGCTTTGGTAGGGTATACCAACGTTGGTAAGAGTACGATCATGAACATGTTGAGCAAGTCCGATGTATTTGCGGAGAACAAACTCTTCGCAACGCTGGATACCACGGTTCGAAAAGTAGTGATTAAAAATTTACCTTTCCTGCTTGCAGACACTGTTGGATTCATCCGAAAATTGCCGCATCAGCTTGTGGAATCGTTTAAATCTACACTGGACGAAGTACGAGAGTCTGACGTGTTGGTGCATGTTTTGGATATTTCTCACCCAAATTTTGAAGATCACTTCCATGTGGTGAATGAGACGCTGGCCGAAATCGATAAGGAAGAAAAGCCAACGATTGTTGTATTCAATAAAGTGGATGCATACCAAACCGAATCTCCTGAAAACGATGATGATTGGGTACGACCCACACTGGAAGAATTAAGGAACACCTGGATGGCTAAGCTGAATGATACGCAATGTGTTTTTATCTCGGCGACGAACAAATCCAATATCGAGGAGTTTCGTTTAGTGCTTTACAAGGAGGTGAAGGAAATCTTCCAGATGCGTTATCCGTACCACAACTTTCTCTACTAAAGAAAAAGCGCCTGCCCCAACGAGCAGACGCTTTTGAGTTTTGTTACATTTTGATTAATCCCTGATCAACTGAACGAATCCATGTCCGGTAACTTGAGTTTCTCCATCAATTCCGGTAACGGTATAATTTACAAAGTATGTTCCATCTTCAGCGTTAGCCCCTGAGATCGTTTTTCCGTCCCATACAGCCCCGATTCCCGAAGCCGTATACATTTTGTTACCCCAGCGATTCAAAATCGTGAATTCAAGGTCAGATACATTTGTCAAACTGAGTTGGAAGAAATCATTTACATTGTCTTCATTTGGCGTAAATACGTTCGGCACGTAAACAATGGGTTCCGGATAGAAACAGCTTCCATCGTCTACAGTCGCCGCAGGATCATAATTTACCGCTGTTGGGTCCATACATCCGCATTGATATACCGTGATAACCAACGTGGCGGTATCCGAACACATATTTGCATCAAATGCAACCAACTGAACAGTCGTTGTTGTTGTAAATGTCGCTGTTTGAGGATTTTGTGTATTTTCATTTACAGGGCCAGCACCGAAATCCCATTCGAAGGAGGTCGCATATTGACTCGTGTTTGTAAAAGTTACATCCAGCGGATCGCATCCTTCACCAGATGATTCAAACATATCCGCAACCGGGACAGCCGTAGCTGTTACCTGAACGCTATCCTCAACGGAGCAAATATTATCCTCAACGGTGAGGTAGTACCATCCCGGATTTAGGTTTTCCCAGAGGGAGTCGTTCACGAAATTCGGGCTGGAATCCGGACCTTGCCATACATAGTTGACGTTCCCGGTGATTCCGGAGGCGAATCCTGCTACAATTCCGGTTGCAGTGCAAGTTGCAGACGGGAAGGAAACAACAGAATCAATCGCCAGTGTCTGGTTGAGATAAACGGTAATTGTGTCCATCACGGAGTGTCCGCAATCGTCAAATGCGGTGATGTAGTAATCCACGGGTCCGGCGAGCGATGCCGATACCCATTCCTGATTGGTTTGCGAACCACTCGACCAAGCGTACGTGTATGGGGTTATTCCACCCGATGCGTTCACTGTGACGAGTAATGAATCGTGAACACACAACAAGGTCGTATCTGCAGCATCGGTTACGATGATTGGAGCATCCAGAAACACGGTTACCGTATCCATAACGAAATAACCGCAGTCATCGGTAGCTGTGACGTAATAATCTATCGGACCGGGCGACGCAGGGTCGAGATAAGAAACGGCTGTGGTGTCTCCATTCGACCAGGACCAGCTGTAAGGTTCCAAGCCACCCGAAACAGTTGGTGTGCTCAGGGCCGAGTCATTTATGCAATTGAGCGTAATATCCGATATGTCTATCTCAAGGTTAGGTTCGTCTAAAACCCATATGGTTCCGGATGAAGTCAAGGTATCCCCGCAGGCACTTATTGAATAAACTGTGATTGTTGTGTATTCAACTCCTTCCGTTATTCCATCAACATTTGGCCAGAGGCTGAGAATGACCGAGTCTTCGCCCGGTAAGAAAGTAACTGAATTACCAAGAGTGCCGAAGTCAGCTCCTTCGATTGCTGTCCCTGTGGCATCAAAACTGACGGTTAACGAATCCGTTGTATTGTTCGACGGACGTGAGAAAACGATATCAGCATTTGTACATCCTTCAATAATTGATGTGTCTCCCGAAACCGTTGTAAAAGAAACTTCAACGACATCAGAAGTAAAACTTCCTCCTTCAAAGAATACGCCTGTATCTAAAATTCCATCCTGGCAATCTGCTACGGCAAATTTAAAGTGGTACGTTTCACCACAGACCACCTGAAACTCAATAGTAATCGGAACAGTGAAACCATTAAACGAATGTGTTGTTCCTATTGAGTTGTCAATATAATAGGCGGCATTCATCCCCGGGTGAATGGTAGAAATGGTAATGGGTTCAGAAGTACCGGGAACTACAGCTAGATTTTCAGATCCATTGGGAAATCCCGGAGGGGAACTGTAAGGGCCAGCGAAACCGGGTCCACTGATGTAGAATCCGAATACGTCATTGAACTGTGTGTTCACATATGTGAGATATTCTTCTGAAGCGAATACAAAATTGAACCGAACGGAGTCTCCGAGTGGTATAAAATCGAATTCCAGAATAGCAGCATCATTTGTCGAATTGATACTTTGGGACGCTGGATTAGATGTTACCGATTGTGCAGTTAGGAGCAGATCGTTGTCCCCAGCCCCGCTCGTATTAGTACTGGGAAAACCAGTTGGAACAATTTCCGCTACATCTCCTGAAGACATCACGATTCCATACGGCAATCCGATGTTCGATGCTGATCCGTCAAAATCTCCAATTTGAGATATTAACCCGTCAAAAGTGACGTTGGTGGCACTTACTCCATTTCCGATCAAAACGTCTTGGACAAGTTGTTGTACTGTCGATGAGTTGTTCACTACGATTTGTCCATACGATGTAAAAAGTGATAATGTAAGTATCGTAGCGAGTATTGGTTTGGTACCCTTCATGATTCGATTAGCTCAGTGAATTTCATAAAGTAAGACTCACCTCTTTCGCAAAAGGTTGCATGAAATTGCTTCAATTCGTTCAAAATCTCGAAATTATTGTGAGATTATTGCCATTTTTGAGAGCAAATCAATAGAGATGGAGGCAACACAGGCGTACATTGCGGAGCACAAAGAACGGTTCCTACAAGAATTGATAGAATTGTTGAAAATTCCGTCGGTTTCGGCCGATCCTGCCTATGCGGGAGATGTTAGAAAGACAGCCGAGGAGGTTGCTGCGCGGTTGAAAAGTGCAGGTGCCGACAATGTAGAAATCTGCGAAACCAATGGGTATCCTATCGTGTACGCAGACAAGATCATGAGTGCTGATCTTCCGACCGTGCTGGTATACGGTCATTACGATGTTCAACCCGCTGATCCCATCGAATTGTGGACAAGCCCTCCGTTTGATCCCGTTGTGAAGGAAACCGAGATTCATCCGGAAGGAGCTGTTTTTGCGCGTGGTGCCTGTGATGACAAAGGACAAATGTTCATGCACGTCAAGGCGTTTGAAGCCATGATGCAAAGTGATGAATTACCGTGCAATGTGAAGTTCATGATCGAAGGCGAGGAGGAAGTGGGAAGCGAACACCTCGGAGAATTCGTCCGGGCAAACATTGAGAAATTGAAAGCCGATGTGATTCTCATTTCCGACACAGGAATGCTGGCGAACGATGTCCCGTCTATTACGACAGGGCTTCGTGGACTGAGTTATGTAGAAGTGGAGGTAACCGGCCCGAACCGGGATTTGCACTCCGGATTGTACGGAGGATGTGTTGCAAACCCGATTAACATTTTGTGCGATATGATCGCATCCCTTCACGATGAAAATAACCAAATCACCGTTCCGGGGTTCTACGATAAGGTTGTCAGATTGTCAGATGAAGAACGAGCTGAAATGGCACGTGCACCGTTTAGCAAAGAAGCGTACTGCAAGGCCCTGGATATCGAGGACGTATACGGTGAAAAGGGCTACAGCACAATGGAACGCGGTTCTATTCGTCCGACGCTTGATGTAAACGGAATGTGGGGAGGATATACCGGAGAAGGAGCAAAAACAGTAATTCCTTCCAAGGCCTATGCGAAAATTTCCATGCGACTCGTGCCGGATCAGATCCCGGATGAAATCACGAAGTTATTCAAGGACCATTTCGAGTCCATTGCACCGAAAGGAACACGCGTAAAAGTAACGCCGCATCACGTTGGAGAACCGGCAGTTACTCCGATCAATTTCGAAGGATATCAGGCGGCAAGTATTGCCTACGAAAAAACCTTTGGTAAAAAACCAATTCCCGTTCGAAGCGGAGGGTCAATTCCAATCGTAGCGATGTTTGAAAAAGTACTTGGACTCAAGACAATTCTCATGGGGTTTGGGCTAGATAGCGATGCGATTCACTCACCAAACGAACACTACGGTTTGTTCAATTACTACCGTGGAATCGAAACCATTCCGCATTTCTTTGATTCGTATGCGAATTTGATGAAGCAGTAAAACAACGGACCGCTTTTTGACGTTGAATGATCAGAACTGTAATCTCGGGAAACATGAAACGAATTATTTCAATAATCACCGCCCTCTTTCTGGTGACCTCGTGCGCCCTCCACGCACCTGAATTTCGGGGAGGAGAAGGTGTTGAATTTGACACTATAGCGGGTAAACAGATCAAATTCAATGCGAAAGCAAAGGTCTACAACGGAAATTGGTTTGGTGTAAAGGTCAAGCCTTCGAAGGTAGATTTATACATCGACGGCAAACACTCGGGTACATTGCAACTTGAAAAGAAGGTGAAGATGAAAGCCAGGCGTGAGACCCTTCTTCAAATTCCCATGACAGCCGAACTGAGCGATAGCCCGCTGCTTCTTGTGGCACGTTATGCCGGGGAAGACAAAGTGCGTGTTCAATTGAAGGGAAAAGTAAAGGGTGGTGTATTTATTCTCTCCAAAAAGATCGACATCAACGAGTCGGTAGACATCAATCCAAGATCGTTGAGCCCGCTTTAACCTTCTAAGTAAATCCGTTGCATGCGGGAAGACAATCCGGTTAGCATTTCGTAAGGAATGGTATCGCACAGCGATGCGATGGTTTCAAGGGATTGCTGATGCCCTACAATTTCGACAAAATCTCCGGGTTGCGCGTCAATTCCGGACACATCTACCATGATCATATCCATGCAGACGTTTCCAAGCGTTTTGCAGAATGAATTTTTGATGTAAACACCACCTCGGCCATTTCCCAGTGCCCGGCGAAATCCATCTGCATAACCAACAGGAATTACGGCTATTGTTGTTTCCTTTTCGGCAACGAAGGCACAGTTGTATCCTACTGTATCGCCTTTTTGCAACACTTTTACCTGAGACACCTCCGAATGCCATGAAATGGAGGGTTTCAATTGTTCTTTCCAGCTGTATTGCGAGGAAATGCCATACATTCCAATCCCCAAACGAATCATGTCGTAATAAGCATAGGCATAATTCACCACTCCTTCTGAATTGAGCAGATGACG
Organism: Crocinitomicaceae bacterium; assembly: GCA_030830385.1. Lineage (GTDB taxonomy): Bacteria > Bacteroidota > Bacteroidia > Flavobacteriales_D > Crocinitomicaceae > UBA4466. Next base: position 5,811 of record JAURNA010000168.1, read on the forward strand.
CATAACCGAATAGGGAAGTCCATCCAAAATAAGTGACGAAAGCCGATCGAATTGTTCGATTTGCTGATCGGTGTACGATGAATTCGGAACATCAGATTCCGCAAGGTGACTGTACACGCTTTGCACCCGAACTTCTGGTTGCGCATTCAGTTTGGAAATCAATTCCGGAATGTCCTTCTCCTCAAACCCAAGACGGTGCATCCCCGTTTCCAACTTGATGTGAATGGGATAATCACTGACTCCTAACAGGATGCATTCCCGGATAAACTCTTCGAGTTGATTCAACGCGTAAACGGCAGGTTCGAGCTGGTGGAGAATACAATTTCGGAAGGTATGCGAGTCAGCATTCATCACCAAAACCGGACTTGAGATCGCCGCGTTTCTGAGTTCGATTCCTTCATTTGTATAGGCTACCCCGAGATAGTCGATACCGAGATCGGCTAAAAAACGACCAATTTTCGTAGCATCAGAGCCGTACGAATAAGCCTTAACCATGGAAAGGATACGCACGGATTCGGGTACTCTGGACCGATAACTTTGGATATTGTCACGAATTGCTGTCAAATCGATTTGAACGAACGTTTGGTGAGGGTGTTGCTTGAGTTGAGAAATCCAGTTTCCAAGCTCAGAAGAACGTTTTCCTTTTACAAGAATACAGGTGTTTTCGTAGTTCGGAATGGAGGGTTGTTCGCCACCAAAATAATGAACGTGATCGGGCGAAAACTCCTTGAGAACAGAGTCAATTTCTTCACTTGGTTGTGCGTTGAGAACAACTACGCGAGATCGACCTTCACTTTTGGCCAACTGAAATTGCAGCGCGTATTGCAGCGATTCTGCGTCCAGTTGATACCCGTCATTGATGATGACATTTCCGCTCACTCCGTCAATTACTTCCAGTCGCATGCTGGGGTTCTCCAGCCATGGAAGTCTCAGCTGAATCGTTTCCTCACCAATGAATTCACGTGCCATTGATGCGGCCAGCACTTCATTTCGCTTGAGCAAGCGGTCGTGTTGAACTGGTTCCTTGTCAGGTTCGAACTCTGTGGAGATTTTCTTTCCATTTGGCACTTTCAACGACACACTCGAAGGATACACGAATAGTTTGCAATCAGCGAAAAGAAGCAGTTTTTCGTCCAGATGCTCCTGCTCGTCCGTAAAGTGAGATCGATGTGCCATCCCCAGTCCCGTGAATACACCGTGTGTCGGCAGAATCATATCCTTGAGAATTTTCATATCTCCGGGATGCGTGATTCCAGCTTCAATTACTGCAATTTCGGTTTGATCCGTGATTTCGAGCAGCGACAAGGCAACACCGAGACGTGAGTTGAAACTCTTTGGGCTTCGCGTTACGTGCTTTTCACCTTCGAGGAGTTCGGAGAGCCATTCCTTGCAAGTTGTTTTCCCATAACTACCGGTTATCGCGATGACCGGAATGGAAAATTTACTTCGGTGCCAGTGGGCAAATTGCATCAATGCATCAAGGGTATTCGGAACAACTGCAACATGCACATCGTTGTAATTCGTTAGCGTTTCCGGATTGCTTACAACGAAATGGCGTACTCCTTTTTTATAGGCATCGTGCAGATAATCATGACCATTTCGCGTATCTCCGGAAAGAGCGAAAAACAATTGGTGCGTGCCGTCGAAAATTCTGCGGGTGTCGTATGCCACAGAATAGATCGGTTGGTCGGAAACGGCTTCCTGTCCGAAAAGTTCAGCGATTTGATCGTATCTGTATGTTAATTTCAATGCGCAATCTTGTTATAACACGATCGGCAAAGGGGTTTGTACTCGTCAACTGCACCAACCAGCACTTGCTCCTTGTCCTCCACCGTTCGATGAGAAAATTGTGCTAAGTTACCGCAAGATAAGCAAATGGCGTGTACTTTGGTAACGTATTCTGCGACCGATAACAAGTGTGGCATAGGTCCAAACGGAACTCCGGCGAAGTCCATGTCGAGTCCGGCAACAATTACCCGAACACCAATAGCAGCCAGTTGATTGCATGTCTGAACGATGCCTTCATCGAAGAATTGAGCCTCGTCAATGGCAACAATGCGCTCCTTTTTCCAAATGTCGAGAATTTCCCGTGAATTGTTGACACAAATCGCTTCGAAGCTCGTTCCCTGATGGCTTACTACGTTTTCTTTGTGATACCGATGGTCAACCAGCGGCTTAACAAGCAGTATTTTTTGATTGGCGAATTGGGCGCGTTTCAACCGTCGGATTAACTCTTCTGTTTTTCCTGAAAACATCGATCCGCAGACGATTTCAATCCATCCGTTTACTCGACCTTCTTCCGGAAAATGCTCTAAAAACATACGCTAATTTGTTATCAACATCAGACCGAAGAGAATTCCATTGCATTGGATTCATTCTTGGCAATGGCATTCGTAACTTTACAATCTAAATTCGCTAATTTGCCGACGTGGAGGAGGTGCTTCGTTAGCAACTTGGTGAAAATGTTGAAAAATCGAAATTAGAAACCAATTAGGACAGCTGCGTGACCATGGCATGGATCGCGTTTTCGTTTGTTGGAACCGGACAAATGGAAATTCGCGAATGGGTCATGAATCGATTGTATCAGATGAATCTGCGACGCAGAGGATGAAATGGTCAACTCAGCACCTGTAAATGAATTGATAAACCAGGATTATCGAAATGGAAAAACGTTCAGGATTTAGAGAAAACCTTGATAAGGCAACAGAGCTGATAACACAGCTGGAGTCAGGTGATTTGAACATCGATCAGTTGAGTGAACTGGAAGAGTGTACGCGTAATTTACACGAGCGAAGTGTGATTCTGCGTTATTTGGCGTTCGAACGCAAAGTAAAACCGTCCACAATTTCCCATATGGACACAGAACCTGTTGAAGACGAAGCGCAAGTCGAAGAAAGAGAGATGTCGTTTGACATTTTTGAAGCGAAAGAACCCGAGGCGGAAGAACCCTTCGCTTTCGAGCCATTTGCAGAAGAAAAGCATACACGTGAAGAAATAAACGAGACGAAACATATCGAAGTCGAATCTGTCGAATCAGAAACTCCAGTTGAAGCCGAAAAAACAGAGGAATCGATTGTAGAAGAAACCATTGAAGCTACTTCTGAGCCTGCTGAATCGGAGCAGGCGTTTGCTACTTTGTCCGAAGGAACTTTTTTGAGTTTATTGATGAGCCCTGAACACTCGGTCGGATCATACGTTGGTCATGGAAAAATCGATTCATTGGTAGGGGCATTCGGGTTGAATGAACGCCTGCGCTTTATCAACAATTTATTCGAAGGTTCGAGTGATCACTTCGCAGATGCTGTAAAAGCCCTCGATGGACTTGCCGATTTGAACCAGGCCGGTAAAACGATTGAATCGATTGCCGCCAAACATCACTGGGACGCGGAAGAGGAGGTTGTGATGGAATTCATGCATGTTATTCGCAGGAGATATGCGTAAGATCTCAATTGCAGCGGCACTCGTACTTTCGTGCACTTCTTTTGGACAAATTGAGGAGGTGAGGCGCATAACCCAAACCCTCTGCTCTCCTGAATTTCATGGAAGGGGATATGTAGAACGTGGTGATTCCATTGCAGCGGCTTTTCTCGCGGAAGAGCTTGAGAAAATCGATGTTGGGACATACCCGAAACAAAATTACCTGCAGCATTACACCATCGAAGGAGTCAATCGGTTCCCGGGAGATATGGAGATCCTGCACAATGGTGAATCGCTGATTCCCGGTGTTCACTTCATGGTAGATCCGGAATCCGGCGGAGGACATACAAAGCTGTCTCCGGTTGTACTTGAAGGACATAAATTGATTGATTCAGAGTCTGAACACAATATCAACAATGAGTACATCCGATTGCAACTGAACGAGACGCAAAGCAGTGCAAAAAACGCTGTGTTAATTGACATGCGGGGACTTTCTCCTGATTCGGCGAACTTGATTGTTGGATTGTCGCAAGCCCTGGCCGAGATTTTGCCGGTGATCGAAGTCATGGATCGGAAATTCATGTGGGCTGTCGGAAGAAAACAACTCCCAAACCCGATGATTTTCATTCAGGATTCTGCCTACGTGGATGGAATGGATTTTGCGATCAATATTGATGCGGAATTTGTGGAGAAGTACCCATCTCAAAATGTGATTGGCTACATTCCGGCGAAGAAGAAATGCACAGAAACAATCGTTTTCACAGCGCATTACGATCACCTTGGACGCATGGGGCGTGACACGTATTTTCCCGGGGCCAACGACAATGCCTCGGGAACAGCGATGCTGATTTCCATGGCAAAGTACTTCAAAGAACATCCATCGAAATACAACATTGCATTCATTGCATTTTCAGGAGAAGAAGCGGGTTTGCTGGGATCGAAGTACTTCGTCGAAAACACCTTCATCAAGCTCAAAAAAATCAAATTCCTGCTCAATCTCGACATCATGGGGTCCGGTGAAGAAGGAATCACCACCGTCAATGCAACGCTCTTTGAGGAACAGTACGGGTTGATGAATTCCATCAACGAGGAGAAAAACCTTCTGGCAAAAGTGAAACGGCGCGGTCCGACATCAAATTCAGATCACTATTGGTTTACACAGCAGGGAGTTCCTTCCTTTTTTATTTACACAATGGGCTCCAACAAGAATTACCACGATGTATTCGATACATACGAAGAGCTGAGCTTTGTCGAATACGAGGACATCACTACCTTGCTGGTCACGTTTGTCGAGCGCCTCGAAAAGTGACGGTGTTGTCAGAAATGTAAAATGGAATCGTGAATTCATTCACCGGGGATCGCATAAACTACCCATATTCATTATTTTGCAGTCAAACACTACAACATGAGAAC
>JAURNA010000169.1 GCA_030830385.1 Crocinitomicaceae bacterium
TCATCACATTCGTATGGTAGATCAATTCTCCGGTTTTACCATAGGAAATGAAGTTCAGCGGAGTATAGCCAATTTCGTCAGCAAGTTTCGCCAGAATCTCCTTACTCGTCCTTGGGGAGATTGCACCGTATGCGATTTTTGCGTTGTGATCAAATACAACGCTTCCCGTGCCTTCCAGGAAGTTCCCATGCAATTCGTACCCACGAAAATCGGTCACTGAGTAGCCAAATCGTGTCTTGAGATTGTTCGTGATGTCGGCCCGTCGTTCGCCACGTCGATTGGAAACCGCCATTGGGTATAAAATCAATTGCCCTGATCTGTGGGTAGAAATCCAGTTGTTCGGAAAAATGGAATCGGGAGTATGCGGATCGTTGGTGTCTTCCACAACGGTAACCTGAACATTCAGCGCACGTAATGCTTCCACAAATTGATCAAACTCCTTGCGGGCTTTGTCCTGAACCGTATCTATTTCCCAATTTTCCGGACGATTTTGAAATGTATTTGTTTCAAATGCTTCTTCATTGAAACCGAACTGTGTGGGTGCGATCATCAGAATGTGATCGGTAGTCTGAGGGTGTAACATGTGTAGGTTTTGAACGAAAATAACGAATTCATTTGTGTTTGGGCTTCAATTCCGTAGAGATGAAAAAAAATCTTTTCAGAGCGTTTGCAGTTCTGATACGAGTTTAGGGAGTACAGGTCCATTCAATGGATCCCCCGGATTGTGAAAAGAACCGGAAAGTTGGTATGATTGCTCATGAGTGCGCCATCATTTGATATTGCAGTTCACTGAACATTGTTTGTTGTTCCGCATGCACCCGAATCAATTGAATTTGAGCTTTCAGCCATTCACTCTCCCGTGAGTTGATCATAAATATCGAGCTTTCTCCCAAACTGAATAGGGTGATTTCTGCGTCGTACATGGCCTGATTGAGTTCTGTGAATTTTCGGGTTTCTTCCAGCTGATCGATCAACGTCGTGTACGCATTGAGAGTGGCCCCGATCGTATAACGGAGGTCGGCCATAGTCGTTTTGAGTTTCAATTCCTGATCCTGTAATTTCAATCGGGACATTTGCACTCCACCTCTCTCTTTTCTCGTGAGAATGGGGTAGGAGAGTGATGCACCCCAGGTATAGTTTGCAGGGGAATAGTTGCTCAATGGATTTCCGCTAATCGGTTCATTGATGAGGTTGTATGCAAGTGTTATTTTGGGTTTTAGCTGCTCACGTTTCCACTGCAAATCCACTTTTTGTTGAGCAACATTCAACGCTTCGATTTGAAGAAATGGATGATGAATAAGGACAGAATCGAGGTGTGAAAGCAATACAGAACTCGTGGATTCCCGTTGCTCTTCCGGAAAAGCATTTTCGAGTTCCAAAGGGATGAATCCATTCGACCATAGGTAGAATTCTACCTTTAGTTCAGCGTTTAGCAATGTGTTACGAGCCTGCAGAAGTGAAATGGATCGATTTCGAAGGTTCATGGACGCCTCAAGAGTGTCGATGTATGGTCGATCTCCAAACAGAGCTGCTTGCTTGACAGCATCAAGCCGAAATTGAGCATTCTCGAAGGCCTGTTCGTACACGCGTAATTCAAAATATGCCTGTTGCCACTTCCAATAGCTGACCGAAGCGTCACGCTGCAACTCGTTCAGTAGAATTGTTCGCTCAATGCCTGTTATTTCGGCTTGAAGCTTGGCTTGCTCAAAAGTGGCTCTTCGCTGATTGATGATCAATCCGTTTCCGAGTTCTACCCGCAATCCGGCGTACCACAGCCCAGCGTCCGGTGTACGATTTTCTGGATTGAGAAATACGCCTTCATTCTGACTGTAACCGGCTTCTACAGAAACGCCATACCAGGTGGGAATTTTGAGTCCGCCATAGGTGCGACTATAGTACTGCTTATCATCAAAATACTTCTGATCAATATTTCCGAACACTCGCGGATCAAAAGCACCTCTGGATGTAAGCAAATTGGACGTGCCCATTTGTTGAACGATTTCCGCCCGGTACGCGTAGGGATGATGTTCCATGACCTGCTTCATGAAATTCTCATACGAGAACTCCTGCAAGTCTTTCTGGGCAAGGCTCCAGCTGCAACCGATCCCAATCCAAAGAAGAAAAAATACGTGCTTCATTTCCTTTCTTCTTTTGAGGTCGGTGTATTGGGTTCGTAAAAATTCGGTGGGAAGCCGTTGATTTTCCTCCAGAGTTCGTACCAAACGGGAACATCGTTGAGCAGAATGATAGCCTTTGAGCCACCTCCAACTCTGAGTCCATCGGGCCAATCGTGGTCAAGAGTATCGGGTTTTACCAATATTCTGTATTTGCCATTTGGGCTGATAAACTGGTCGATTGCATAAATTTCACCTCCGTAGGTCCCATAGCTCGCACCGGGCCATCCGGAGAAAACGATTGCTGGCCATCCGTCGAATTGAAGTTGCACATGTTCCCCGACGTGCATAAGCGGAAGATCGATAGGGTCTACATAAATTGCCACGGCCAGATCGTAGTTCTCCGGCATGAAACTGAAAATGGCCTGGCCTGCTTTGATGGTTTCTCCAATTCCGTGAACAAGGAGTTTCGTTACATAGCCATCCTGGGGTGCCGTAATGACATAATACCCGCGCCGAACCTCGTAATTGGAGTAGCTGTTTTCGAGCTTATTGATCGTGGATTCGGTGTCGAATTTGTACGTTTCGGTCGTGAATTTCTCACTCAGAACTTTGGCATAGTTCGACTCGAATTTGGCAACGATGTTATTCAGTTCAATTTGCAGACTCAGCAGTTCATTTTTACGGGCACCCCATTTGTTCTTCATGCTGATTTCCTTGGCAGTCATTTGCTGCGCCTTGGTGCGCTTTGCTTCAAGGGCAGAAAGCGATATAAGTTGCTTTTTATGAAGGCTGTCTGCTCGCTGAAATTGGTATTGAGCGATCGAGTTGTCCAACCTGGCCGCCATGTAATCGATGCTGTCAGCCTGTATCGTCAATCGCGTTTGTTCCATCTTCACCCGAACTTTATTGCGCTCTAATTCCTGATTGATGGAGAGTGCATCGAGTTGTTTGTTCTGTGCATCCATTTTATTGGAATATGAATCGACAGACTGGCGCTTTAAGTCCAATTGATTCTCGGTTCGTTCCAAAAGTTGATCGTCAAAATATGCATCTTTAATTTCCGTTATGAATACAATCGTATCGCCTTTGTGCACGAAGTCACCTTCTTTCACACGCCACTCTTTTACTTGGCCGGCAATCACGGATTGAATTTCCTGCGGACGCTGATTGGGCTGTAATGTCGTGAGGCTTCCCGTGGTACGCACATTTTGTGTCCATGGCAGTAAGGCAACGACGAACATGATGAAGAAGAACCACCCGGAAATCTTGATAATCACCTGACGTGTCTTTTTGGCTTCAACCTTCATCAGAGAAGGATAGGCTTTTGTATCAATTTTGGATGTTATGCTGTTTGTTGAAATGTTGAGCATGACTTACGAATTAGATTGAATTATTTTTCCCTGATTCAGTACGATATTCTTATCGATAAGATCATTGAATTCAATGGCTTGTGAACTTGTCATCAGTACTGTCCACGTGTGTTCACGTGAGAGTAGGAACTGAATGATTTTATCCCTTTCTTCCTGAGAGAAAACGGAAAAACTGTTTTCCAGAAGAAGAAGTCTCGGACGGTCTACGATTGCGCGTGCAATCAGAATTTTTGCAACGGTACTTTTTGAAAATTGTTTTCCCGCTGGCAGTATGTGTGTGTCATACCCCATTGGGAATTTCGCAACAAGGTCGCTCAGACCAACTGATTTTGCAGCCCATTTTACATGATCAAAAGTAGCTCGCTCTCTACCCAGCGTTATGTTCTCCAGAAGACTTCCCTCAAACAGACTTTCATCTCGTAAATACCCGCCAATTGAATTTCGAAGCGAATTGAAATTGTAATTGTGAATCGGAATGTCCTCGATTGTAATACTGCCGGATGAAGGGGATAAAAGACCGCTTACCAGGTAGAGCAATGTTGATTTACCGCTGTCATTTTTACCGGTTATCAATACGCGTTCACGCGATTTTACATCGATTGATACTGCATTGATGGCCAATTTTTCTTCCTGCGGATAATGGTAGGAAATCTCATTGATCGAGAGGTTGAGGCCGTCTTCAGTTCCATTCAAAATCATTCCTCCATCACTTTCTAATTCGAGGTCCAAAACCTGTCCAAGCTTTTCCAAGGAGGTGAGAACGTCATAGATGGTTTCAAAGCTCAAGATTACTTTCTCGACAGAATTTACAATCAAAAGAATGACGATTTCAGCGGCTACGAATTGTCCAATGTTCATTTGCTGATCGATAACCAAAAGCCCGCCGATCAGAAGAAGACCTACGGCAACGAGAACCTTGAAAGCCACCATCAAGCTGTACTGTAGACGCAAAATACCGAAGTGTTTTTCACGCGAATTATTGTATTGGTCAGTGTGGGCATCCGTGCGACTCATCGTAAGATCCGTTCTGCCGGCAAGTTTGAACGTTGTGTTGGAACGAGCCATTTCCTCCAGCCAATGCGCTAACCGATATTTATGGCTTGATTCTTCAAGACTTGATTTCAACCCGCGATTCATCGTAATCGAGAATATCGCGTAGATCATCATTACCAGTATTAGGCTGAATAAGATAAAGAAGGGGTGATACAGTGAGAGAAGGATCAAACCAAAGAGTACCTGGATGGTTGCTGACGAGAATTCGATGAGGATCTTCGTCATTCCTTTTTGAATCGAAACGACATCAAAGAAGCGGTTCATCAATTCGGGAGCGTACTGCTTGAACAGTTGCTCAAGGCGAATTTTCGGGATTCGGTACGTGAATTCGAAAGCGGCCCTTGTAAAGATTTTTTGCTGTAGATTCTCTGTGATTCGCAATTGATTGATCTGGATGATGCCACTCAGAGCAATCGCACCTGCCACGAGCAAGATCAGTATAAACCAGGATGTGCTTACGGCTCCACCTTGAATCAGGTTAATGATGGATTGAATTCCGATGGGTAACACCAGATTCAACAGACCAATAATAATCGCGTAGATGTATAAGTTTCGTATTTCAAGTTTGTCCGGTTTGAGAAGCATCCAAAAGCGCCTCATCGGACTGAGTTTTTTTGCGTTCATCGTATTGAATTAGCAATGAGAGTTTTAATTTTCGATCGTAATAAATGCATTAAAAATGGCAA
>JAURNA010000170.1 GCA_030830385.1 Crocinitomicaceae bacterium
CTTAATCCTCGAAAAAATTGGCGTAACCGAAATACTGACACCGGAAGATGAGGTAGCACAGGTTGTACGTGAAAAGTTGTTGAACCCAAGTATCCTCTCATTTCTCCAACTACCTGACGACCACGAGATTGCGGAAATCCGCGCGCCGAAAGGAACCGTTGGAAGAACGATTAAAGACGTCGGCTTTCGAAACAAGTACGAGATGACGCTCATTACAATCAAGCGCGAATACAGAGTAACTCGAAACGGCGAAGATTTCACGGAAGAACACATCATTGGCGTACCGAAGAGCGACACGAAAATCAATGAGAGAGACACGCTGGTTGTATTTGGAGCAGCCAAGAGCGTTGAGCGATTCCTGGAAATCAACGACTCGTTGTAATGTACATCGTAACAGGTGTTTCCGGTGGAATCGGTGAAGCGATCGTTCGAAAGTACCTCGAAAAGGGTGAACGCGTCATTGGAATTGGACGAAGATGCTCCATTCAACACCCATTGTTTCGGTTTGTGAAATGTGACCTTTCAGACTCAGCGGAAATCAAAGCGCTAAATTTTGCTCCTGTAACCGGCAATGTGACATTGATCAACAATGCGGGCATACTCGGCAATATCGGCCGGTTGAGTGATTTACCCGAAAGCGATATTTCCGAGGTGTTGCAAATAAATGTTACAGCGGCAGTAATTCTCACCCAAAAAGTATACGCATCAATGATGGATCCGGATCGATTTACCCTCGTAAACATCAGTTCCGGGGCTGCGCTGCGACCGATTCCATCCTGGCTGGCCTACTGTACTTCAAAGGCAGCACTCAATATGTTTTCAGAAACATTTTACGCAGAGGAACAAGAGAAAGGACGAAACATTCGCGTCTACGCTGTAGCTCCCGGAGTGGTGGACACGCGTATGCAGGATCAAATCCGCGAAGCGCCAGAATCTTCATTTTCCAACGTACAAAGGTTCAGGGATTTAAAAAGTAACGACGAACTATTCAGTCCACAGGAAGTAGCCGATCGGCTGGATGCACTCCTCGCAATACCTTTTGACGGGCAGGTGGTAACTGATTTGAGATCACGCTGATTCATCAATCGGATGAGCAGATTACCGATCATCCTGATTTAAAGACCATTACTGGTAAAAAAAATTGCAAATCTGTAAGGTCTTGTTTACCTTGTCACCGTTATACTTTTTAAGAAAAGCTAAACGATGAAGAAAATCGTACTCACGTTACTGGGTGTGCTGGCTATAGCATGCAACGTATTTGCTCAACAAACAGAAAGTTGGTGTGGCACAGACCGCCTCATTAACGAACAAATAGCAAAAAACCCCAATTACCAACAAGTACTGCACAACAGCATGATGGCTGCAGCGGAAAGCAGTGAAACAGGAAGTGCACGCGCAGTTCTTACCATTCCGGTTGTGGTTCACATTATCCACGACAATGGGAATGGAAATATTTCTCAGGAGCAAATTGAGGATGCAATCCGTATTCTGAACGAGGACTATCAGCGAATGAACCCTGATACCGTAGACACACGAAACACAGCGAATGCACCGTTTGTAATGGGAGCGGGATCAATGGACATCGAGTTCATCCTCGCAAAAACCGATCCATGGAACAACTGTACGAATGGTGTTGTGCGCGTAAATGCCCCTCATTTGACGTACAATGCCAATGAATCCTGTAAGTCGACTGCCAACGGAGGATCGTCTCCCTGGGATCAAACGCGTTACATGAACATTTGGGTAGTAAACTCCATTGATAACGATGGTGGATCCGGAATGATATTGGGATACGCGTACCTTCCATACGGAAATATGGCCAGCGGATATGGAATCCTCATCCGTCACAATTCGTTCGGAACGATTGAAACTGCATCTTCCTCGGATGGGCGTACACTAACACACGAAATGGGACACTCTCTCGGTTTGGTACACATCTTCAACGCAGGATGGGCCGGAGCAAACGGATGCCACACAAGCAATTGTAACCAGGCGGGAGATTACTGCTGTGACACGCCAACCCAGAAAGAACCAAGCTACCACTGCAATTTAACCTGGAACTCATGTACAAGTATCCCTTCAGGAGATACATATGGATTTGACACGTATGATCAAATCGAAAACTACATGAGTTACAATCCTTGTCAGAATATGTTCTCAAAGGATCAGGCAAGCATCATGGAGTACAACCTCGGTAATGTGAGTTGGCTCATCAATATCGTAAGTGATCCCGGCTCAACAGGCGTATTCGATTCGGATGCACTCTGTAAAGCAGAATTTTATGCTTCTTCGACCACCAATATTTGCGTCGGAAATACGGTGGATTTGACCGATTTCAGTTTCGATAACCCTACGACGTGGTCCTGGACTGTGGCACCGGGAATCGAAGGGGTAGATTACAATTTCGTAAATGGAACAAACGCGAATTCGCAGGACCCCTCCATCCAGTTTCTTACGGCAGGTAGTTACTCACTTACGTTGACGGTAAGCGATGGCTTGACGTCTGTTTCAGAAACGAAGAACGACTTCATAGTTGTTCTTCAACTTCCCGGCGATATTGATTTGATCGAAGGGTTTGAAGCATACACATCGCTCGATAACATAGGTCAATGGAGAGTGTACAATCCGTCAGGCAATGCATGGGAACTGACAAGTGCAGCCTCTCACACAGGTGTTAACAGCGTGCGTCTATTGAACTTTGGACAGCCACCAAATCATTCCGATGAATTGATTTCTGCTCCGGTTGACCTTTCGGTTATCAATGCGGCGATGGGTGATGAAGTAACGTTGAGTTTCCGTTATTCATACCGCAAGCGTTATCCATCCAACATGGAATGGCTCAAAATATTCATTTCCGCAGACTGTGGACAAAGCTGGGCGCAGCGCAAGACACTCTTCGGAGACCTGTTGTCGCCGTTAACACAAACTTCTTCATGGATTCCATCTAC
>JAURNA010000171.1 GCA_030830385.1 Crocinitomicaceae bacterium
TCTATACAACTGTGGAGGGGTATAATGTTCAATTCACGGCGATAAAATTCTTTATGGAAGACCTCCGCGGTAGTACGGGAGATTCGATCATTACAGAGTCTGCGATGTACAATATGGAGAAAGGAAATGAGCTATTCGAAGGTTCAGGAAAGCATTTGAACGTGGTGGATTTTCATGCAAATTTAGGCGTAGGTCCGGACCTCAATCACAACGACCCTTCGGCATTTCCCTTAAGCAGTCCTTTGAACATTCTCAATGCGGACGACATGCATTGGAACTGGGATCCCGGGTATATTTTTGTCAAGGTGGAGGCGTATCTTGACACCATTCCGGATGGGAATCCTCTTTTTGATCACTCGATTGTATTCCATGTGGGCAAGGACCCGAATCTTCAGACGATATCGTTTGCCGGCGTGCAATGGCAAAATCTGGGAAATGGGATGTACCATCTCCCGCTTAAACTGGACATGGCAACATTTTTACAAAACGGAGCTCAGGGTATTGACCTGAAAACAGAGTCTTCTTGTCATGCAGCACCAGGACAAGAGCTACTCACCCTCAAAATAATGGAGAATTTCAAAGCTGCGATCTCTCCACTTTGACGTATGAAATATGCATTGCTGATTTTCGTTGCCCTTTCACTTTCCTTCTTTTTCGGATGTAAGAAAGACAAGATTAGCTACACACCAACTCCGTATACGTTAGAGATTCCGTCCCATTTTCCGCAGATGATCATTCCGGGAGATAATCCCATGACAAAAGAGGGAGTCGCGTTGGGTCGAATGCTGTTCTATGAAACGCAATTAAGCCGGGATAATTCCATTTCCTGTGCATCGTGTCACGCTCCGCAGAATGCCTTTTCAGATTCGAATCAGTTTTCAGAAGGGGTAAACGGAACACTCGGAAATCGTCAGTCGATGGCATTGATCAACCTCGGATGGAATTCGTTTTTCTTTTGGGATGGAAGAGCCAAAACCCTGGAAGAACAAATCCTTGAGCCAGTTGAAAACCCGGTGGAAATGCACGAAACCTGGCCGAATGTGGTGAAGAAACTGGATCAATCGGTAGAATACAGAACGATGTTCATGCAGGCTTTTAGTTCTCCGGGTATTGACAAGTACAGATCCGCAAAAGCAATTGCTCAATTCCTGCGCACGATGATTTCCGGAAACTCGAAGTACGATGTCATGTACAAATTCGAAAACGGATTCAACCTCACAAGCGAAGAGCAGGCAATTTACACGTCCGTAACCCCCAATGAATGGGCAGGATATGACTTGTTCCAAAGTGTGAACGGAGCTGATTGCCTGCATTGCCACAACGGGACGCTGATGCAAATTCAAAAATTTTCAAACAATGGACTCGATTCCGAATTCGCCGATCTCGGCAGGGGAGACGTAACCGGGAATCCATCGGAATACGGTAAGTTTAAGGTTCCGACAATCCGAAACATTGCATACACAGCTCCTTACATGCACGATGGCCGGTTCAGCACATTGGATGAAGTAATCAATCACTATTCGAATGGCATTGTACAAAGCCCTACGCTTGACCCCCTGATTGAATTCAGTTTTCAGGGAGGAGTTCAGTTGGATGCATTTGAAAAACAACTGCTAAAGGAGTTTTTATTAACACTTAGCGATGAGTCGTTCATGAATAATACGGATTTTAAGCAGCCTTGAGCGATAAAATTCGTTTAATTTGTAAGAGCACCGAGGAACTATGATTGATGAAAGAAGGTTAACGACTGAGGAGAAGGCATTGAAGGTGAATCTGACCTCCGACATCTATGGGTGTTTTGCGGAAATTGGAGCAGGTCAGGAAGTGGCAGCCAATTTTTTCAAGGCAGGTGGAAGTTCAGGAACCATTGCCTACACGCATTCCGCCTATGATATGAAGGTCTCGGATTCTATGTATGGCGATACATCCCGCTATGTTTGCGAGGAGCGCCTCCAGACCATGATTGAGACGGAGTACAGGAATTTATGCACGAGCCTTCCCGTGAAGCAGGAAGAATGTAGGTTTTTTGCGTTTTGCAACACCGTAGAATCACTCAATTACCACAAGACCAATCAGGGACAGGGTTGGGTTGGAATGCGCTTTCAATTGAAACAGGGAGGTGAGCCCAACGACGTTATTTTGCACGTGAAAATGCACGATAATAGTCACAAAGGGCAGCAGGAGGCTCTCGGTATTTTGGGAGTTAACCTGATTCATGCAGGCTACTTCCACAACGATGACCTCGATCAATTCATAACAAACCTGACTCACCGATTGCCCCGGGATCGCATGGAAATTGACATGTTGCGCGTCATCGGACCAGATTTCGAAAGCATAGACAACCGGATCATTGCTCTCAATCTGGTAAAGCGAGGCATTACAGATGCAACCATGTTTGACCTGAGTGGTAACGTCCTTCAGCCCGCAACCGCGTTGTATAAAAAGAATATTTTGCTCGTTCGCGGTCGGTTCCGTCCGGTGACGAAGGTACACATCGACATGATCGAACGTGGAAAAGCACAATTCCTACAGGAGGAAGATGTGGTTGAGGATCAAGTACGCCTGGTGATCGAATTGACCTTGAAGGATCTTACCGCAGATGGTAAAATTTCGGATAAGGACTTCGTGGATCGAGCTGAACTGCTGGGTACATTGGGGTATACGGTAATGATTTCGAATTACCTGAAACATTACAAAATGGTCGATTACCTCTCGACGATCGCACGCGGCGCTCGGATGGGAGTCATTGTTGGGATCTATAACCTGCAGACAATTTTTGACGAAAGGTACTACGGTAACTTGCCGGGAGGTCTCCTGGAGGCCTTTGGCAGAGGATTCGGAAGAAACGTGAAAATACTCGTATATCCGGCAAACAATGTAGAAACGGGAAATTTGTACACGGTGGAGAACTTTGAGGTACCTGAAAACCTCAAAGGATTGTTCCAATACATGCGCGACAACAATAAGTTGGCTGCATTCGAAGATTACGATCAGCGTTTGCTGGGCATCCTCTCTGATGATGTACTGTCCAAAATTCGGGTCGGAGCCAGCAGCTGGGAAGATGAAGTTCCGGAAGAAGTTGTGAAAGCCATCAAGTATTATGAACTCTTTGGGTATAAAAAAAAGAGGAGGCTAGTATCACCTAAGTCCTGAAAGCATGCCACACATCAAGAATGCCCTCATCCGTTATCGAATTATTGATAAGTGCATTCGTAATAAATACAAACCATACCCTTCAAAAGAAAATCTTCGCGAAGCCTGCGAAGAAGCACTTTTCGGAGCATCCGATGGAGCACATATTTGCAATTCCACCATCGAAAAAGACATGTTTGCCATGAAAATGGAACACGATGCTCCGATCAAGTACAGCAAGCGCCACGGCGGTTATTATTACGAAGACCCGGAGTTCTCGATGAACGAAATCCCGCTTACCTCCGATGACATGGAAGCCATTGGATTTGCAGCAAAAACGCTCATGCAATTTCGTGACGTGGACATGTTCCGCCAGTTTGGAGCAGCCATTGATAAGATCGTAGATCGCGTAGAAGTTTCGAAGACAGACGACGCTGAGCAATACATCCAGTTTGAGCAGGTTTCAGCCGATGGAGGAAGTGAATATTTATCTCCGCTATTGGAAGCAATTAAGCGCCGAAGATGGGTTCGATTCGATTATGCCAGTTTCGTTTCAGGTGAATTGAAACCGCGCAAGGTTCTCCCTTTGTTATTGAAACAATACAGAAATCGTTGGTACCTCATTTCATTTGATGAATCAAGGGATTCCTTCATCACGTACGCGTTGGATCGAATGGAAGAACTGGAGACGACTGCAGAAGTAGGTGAGCGGCCGAGAAGCTTCAATCCAGATAATTTTTTCAAGCATTCTATTGGGATTACTTCCGGTAATGAAGCCCCGATGGAAGTGAAAATGGAAGTAGAAACAGTTGCTGCCAAATACCTGGATTCACTGCCGATCCACCCGTCACAACGCGTGATTGAAGTCAAAGATGAATCCTACGTGTTCTCACTTCGGGTCACCTACTCGGAAGAACTCGTTCGGGAAATCCTGAGTTACGCAGGTGCCATTACAATTTTGGAGCCAGAAGCACTCAAAAAAGAAGTTCAGGCAA
>JAURNA010000172.1 GCA_030830385.1 Crocinitomicaceae bacterium
ACCGTACCCACCTCGCTGTAGTTGTGCAAGGCATACCCCATGGATTGCCTCCATTGTTTGTATCCGGCCAGAATCAGAAAACCGACCAGGGCAGGTGCTACACTCAAAGCAAGCATTCGGATGTGCCGTCTATGCTTGGCTAACGTAGCAATCAGAAACGCGAGAGGGATGATCAACGCGGTTTGTCGAACCAAGAGTGCACCGATCATAAATACCAGCCCAACGCCGTATCCGATCCATGAATCTGCTGTTAAAAACTTGTAGAATCCGATCACGCTGATCGTCAGGCAAAACAGGAACGGTATTTCCGTCATGTACGTAAACGACTGGTTCAACAAAAGTGGCGAGCCCGTGAGAATAAGCGTCAGAAGCAATCCCATTTTTCGACTCCCGGAAAGCTGACGAAACAGCGCGAAGAGGGCCAGGGATAATCCAACGGCCAGGATCAGGGTACTGATTCTCAGATTTAGTAGCGAAAACCCGAATATTTCCGTGATCACCGTGGACCAAAGCGTTTGTCCGACCAACGTCATCGCCGGCCAGAATGAAAAAAAGAACCTTCCTTCCACCGAAAGTTCACGCGCATTGTGGGCATACGCCCAATCATCGTTGATTGAAAACTCACCCCTCGGGTCAATGAATAGTATCACTGCAATCCAAGTGAGAAAAATCCCTGCGTAAATGGCATACTTTTTCATTCAAGCGTAAATAACGTGAATTATAAGAAGTTGGTTCACTATTTTCTGCGTTCTTTACAGTAAACGACATCGAAGGTATGGCATCCGAAGAAATACAATCGCGCATTCGGGAGGAAATCCGTAAAACCGAAGAAGCCGTTCAGGAATACAAAGATCTCGCAAAGCCTGAAGCACCCGACGTGGCCATCGGTCGTGTTTCCAGAATGGATGCCATCAACAATCGAAGTGTCCTCGAGGCTGCTTTGCGAAAAGCGGAGGAGAAATTGAAAAATCTTCGCAACGTAGAAGCGAAAATGGAAGAACCTGATTTCGGAATTTGTGTGAAATGCAAAAATGAAATTCCCATCGCCCGTGTCATGATTCGGCCCGAAAGTCTGCTCTGTGTTCGCTGTGCACATTAAGTGACAAAAGGACTATCTTTACGGGATTCAAAATGTTCGGTATGAAGTGCACATTGACTTTTGTTCTGTTCTGTGGAACGATCGCGTTTTGTTCAATGCTTTCTGCTCAGACAAGTGTAGAATTCGTTGGAGACGAAATGCCCAGACCCTTCACACCCCGTGATCTGATTCAACTCAATCGCGTTAGTGGTCTCGAAGTTACGGCAGATGGGCAATTTGTGATAACTGCCGTTTCTCAGGTAAGCATCCGCCAGAACAAGAAAGAAACAACGTACTACAAGGTTCCCGTGAAGGGAGGAGTTGTGAACCTCATCGAAAACGTGGACAACGTACTCACGGATTCCGACCTTTCTCCGGATGGAAAACACCGCATTGTCATTAAAGGCGAGCACGTAAAGAACATGAAGAGTGCCGATTTGTATCCCCACCTTCCTCAATCAAACATGTACGTGTTTGACGATCTTAACTATCGCCACTGGGATACCTGGGAAGATGGAAGGTACAACCACGTGGTTATTGAAGCCGTAGACGGAGGACCAAGCGTCGACATTATGAAAGGAGAACCGTACGACTGTCCTCAGCAACCCTTTGGAGGATCTGAAGATTACACTTGGTCTCCCGATGGAAAATCAATTCTGTATGTATGCAAGAAAAAATTCGGAACGGAGTACGCGAAGAGTACCAATACCGATATCTACCAGTACGATCTGAAATCGGGAAGAACAACGAATCTTACCGAAGGAAATCCGGGATACGACACGCAGCCTTCGTTTTCTTCAAAGGGTCAACTGGCCTGGTTGCAAATGCGTCGCGATGGATATGAATCAGACAAAAACGACATCATGGTTCGCGTCGACGGAGCTCCCGTCAACCTGACGAAGGACTGGGACGGAACTGTCAATAGTTTTCGCTGGAGCAACGACGGGTCGCGCATTTATTTCACGGCTCCAACCAATGGGACAGTTCAATTGTTTGAAATCGCGATACCGGCTGCGAATACACCCCGAGAAGAAGAATCAGGGTTCCGGATGAATTCTCCACATCAACTTACGGAAGGTCAGTTCGACATCCGTGGAATTGTTGGAGAAGCAAATGGTAGCATTATCCTTTCGCGAGGAGATATGCTTCAAGCATCGGAACTCTATTCACTCAACCTCAACAATCGTCAGATGCAGCAAATCACTGCATTCAACGATTACGCTGTATTCAAACCTTGCGAGGTGAAAAAACGCATGGTACAAACAACCGATGGCAAAGACATGGTTTGCTGGGTGATCTACCCGCCGGATTTCGATCCTTCAAAAAAATACCCGACACTGTTGTATTGCCAGGGGGGTCCACAGGGAGCACTGAGTCAATTTTACTCCTACCGCTGGAACTTCCATCTCATGGCGTCTCAGGGATACATTGTCATTGCACCAAACCGTCGTGGAATGCCGGGATATGGCGTTGAGTGGAACGAGCAAATCAGCAGGGACTACGGAGGTCAGAATATGCAGGATTATCTTGTGGCTATTGACGACATTGCGAAAGAATCCTACGTGGACAATTCCCGATTGGGGTGTTTAGGTGCAAGTTACGGCGGGTATTCGGCATTCTATTTGGCTGCTATTCACGAAGGAAGATTCAAAAGCTTCATCGCGCACGATGGAATTTTCAACTGGAAGAGTATGTACGGAACCACTGAAGAGATGTTTTTTGTAAACTGGGATCTTGGTGGACCGTACTGGCAAGAGAAGAACGCGGCTGCTCAGAAGAGTTACACGGCATTCAATCCGGTGGAGCACGTGGGCAGATGGGATACACCTATCCTCATCATTCAGGGTGGAAAAGATTATCGCGTTCCGATCGGTCAGGGGCTGGAAGCATTTCAAGCAGCTCAACTCCGGGGAATCAAAAGCAGGCTGCTGTATTTCCCGGAGGAAAATCATTGGGTGCTGGACTACCAAAACAGCTTGATCTGGCACCAGGAACTTTACAAATGGCTGGACGAAACTTTGCATGGTGAATAGTTGCATATCAACCGAGTTTTCTGATGTACCTCTCGTACATGCTTAGATCGCGACGTATGGCAGGATCAGTGCAGTGATCCGGATTTTTGATTTCAGGAATTCAGGTTTCGTCCAAAAATATGGGCTTTCCTGCAGATGTTATTCGGGGAGCATCCGAACATTTTTCACGGACAGATGAATGTTCATTTCCGTTTCGGAAAACCCGACCAATTCCATGTTTTTCAGCTGATCTTCCATCACCCCATAGTCGAGCAGTAACCTATTGCGAATTTGAGCAATCGCATTCTCGTCAGTCGCAATTCCAAACCACCATTCTATTTCCGGATAATTTCTCATCAGTGCTCCGAACGCATCGCATTTTTTCATGCGTTCCTCCATGTCGGGTCGGGTAATTCTACGAACTTCCGGATTGTACAGAAAGTTGCCATCCAGATGAGTTCCCTGTTTGATATGATCCACGGACAGCGCTTCGAATTCGCCACGGATGTCCAACTCCACGTTACGAATCACCACCACCGATGCTGCACCCATTTTCTCTGCATCTTCCAAAACCCGCCCGTTGACCGTCATGCGCGATGAATCAATTCCCCGAATCAATAACCAATCGTATATCATCCCCGCCCGTTTTTCCGCAAGGTATTGGTCGAGTTCGCTATCCACTCCTTTCTTCACCACTCCAACAATTTCAATTTCACTCATCGGATATCGGTTCATTCGCCTGAGCAGTGAATCACAGTTTTCACATTGAATGGTAAGTTTGAGAAAAGCGTCCGTTTCCCGTTTCAAAATCATCCGTACAGAATCGCCAATCCCTAACGTGTCATCAAACGATTTTAATTCGGTCTGAGCACCCGCATTCCACACGAAAAACGAAAGAGCTATGGCGCTGAAATGTCTCACGGGAAAAAAGTACGCAATCCCGGGCGATTGATAACATCAATCTTTCAGATTCAGGTACAGGATGGGTTAATTTTCGCAAGATTCAATTGAATCTTACGAAAAATCTAGAATTGGAGGTACACGAACGGTGCTCCTTTTCCGTAGAATTGGTATATTATAATGATCAGAATAGCCACGGAAACTACCTGCAGAGGCATCGGCATACGGGTGTATCCATTTTCGTACGTGGCCTTCACTTTATCCGGTAGCCAGTGAATGATAAATCCGGCGAGCATCACCCAAAATACCACTTGATAGGTCTCCAAGACTTTGGTGAACATATGCCAGGTAAACCCGAATTGGTTCCAGATGTGATGGAGCATATCAAAGGGCAACGCATCTGCCGCTTCGTCGCTCAAACCTTCTTTGAATGGAGTGGTTCGTTGTTCATCAAGCTTAAACCAAATCCGGGTGAAGGTGATAAAGTTGAACGTAAGGAAGATTTTCCAAGCCCTTGCGACCAGCCATTTGCTTTCTTCGTAGAAACTAATTCGTTTCCAGTATTTGTAGATCAACAGAGCACACCCGTTCATGGCTCCCCAAATGACGAAATTCTCACTCGCTCCGTGCCAGAGTCCCCCCACAACCATCGTGATGATCAGGTTCAAATCCCGATGAACGTACCGCTTGAAATCGTTGATTGTCGCGAGACCGATGAGATAGACAATTGTCAATCCGGCATAGATGTACAACAAATCGTACCACTGCGTAATGAAAATGAGGAAGGTGAATATGATCACAATCGCGATGTATGACCCCACGCTTCCGGTACGGTTTCCTCCGAGTGGAATGTAGAGATAATCCTTGAGCCATGACCCCAATGACATGTGCCATCTTTTCCAAAAATCAGCAACGCTGGTTGCCTTGTACGGCGAATTGAAGTTGGGTTTCAGCCTGAAGCCAATCAATCGTGAAAGTCCGGTTGCGATGTCTGTATATCCTGAGAAATCTGCGTAAATGTGCAACGAGTACGCCCACATGGCAAGTACGCTCACGAATCCGGGATAATCCTCGTGTGCTTCCACTACGGGATTGATGAATTGCATCAGCAAAAAGTCACCAAGAACGATCTTTTTTGCCAGCCCTTTCACGATTTGTATCACCGACCAGCTAAAGTCGGATGCATCGAGTGAAAATGGTTTTGTGATCTGCGGGATGAAATCGCGCGCACGGACAATCGGTCCCATGACCAACTGTGGGAAGAAGGTAACGAAGAACGAATAATGGAAGAAGTTCTTTACCGGCTGAATCTCCTTTCGGTAGATATCAACCGTGTAACTGATGTTTTGGAAAGTGAAGAACGATACCCCTACGGGCAGCATGATCTTTTCGACAAACGTTCCTTCTCCGAAGAAACCATTCCCCATTTGAGCGAAGTGATTCACCAGTTCAAAGTCCGTGTCGAACATTTGATTGAACGAATCCGTAAAGAAGTAAGCGTATTTGAAATAGCCCAGTATGAGCAGGTTGAATAGGGCCGAAAACGCGATGATCCATTTGCGCCTGAGGTTGCTTTTCGCCGCATAAATCCTTCGTCCGTAATAATAGTTGATCAATACACTAATCGCCAGCAACAGGACATACAGACCGGAGGTTTTGAAGAAGAAAAATGCACTGATCGCCGTGAGGTAAATGCTTCGTACCAGGGTGTTCTTGTGCAAGAATGAGAAAACGATCATGACGAGCAGGAAGAACAGCCAGAAATCCAGCATGGTAAATACCAGCGAACTACCGTCACCAATGTACCCTGAGAATATTTCCTGCAACCTTTCCATTTCTTATTCTTCCCTTTCCATTTGATCGATAAACTTCAGAAAGGCATCAATGTACAGATCACCTTTGAAGTGATATCCATCATGCGTGAAGTGAACCAGATCACTTTTCATCAATCCCCGGTATTTCCACGTTTGACTGGAGCCCAATCCTCCCATGATTCCGTACATGTCCCAAACCGCCATATTGTATTCTGCTGCCAATTCCTCAATCATCGTTCGCTCCCGGGCAATGTTCTTGTTCAGGTATCGACGGCGGTAGTAAGAATCATTTGGAACCGTGAGAAGCAGTGCGCAATCCGGATTGGCCCTGAGTACCATCTGCATCATTTTCTCCAGGTTGTTTTTGTACACTTGTGGGTTGAACTTCGCGTACGGCACATTTCCATCGTTCGTTCCTACCGAAAAGGCGAAGAAGTCCGGTGGATACGTTTTCAGTTGCTCCTCGAAGCGATCGTTGGCCAGATACGTGTACAAGCCGGCGCCGTTGACTCCAATGGATGTATACGAGATTCCCGGATCATCATTCGTGAGAAGAAACCCGTAGATTTCCAGTTCCGGTGCGTACCCTTCCGTTCGTTGAAACTGCAAATTGAAGGTATCAATGGGATCGGAGAAATGAACATCGGTATATCCAACCGCGGGATTGTGTTCTGTTTTTGTCACCAGCAATTCATCGCCACCGAAGTGCATCCAGTATGGGAATTCGCCCTTGTTGTGAAAAATGCGAACGTGGTTGAATGGTGGCCTCACGCGGGTTCGATCGTGCTTGAACCGAATGGTAATTACTGAATCATCGCACGTAATCAATGCACCCAGCAAACCATAATCAATTCCATACTTCGCAGGTTTGTGCACAACACTTCTGTACGCTCTCCACGCATTTGGAGAGGAAAATTCGTAGTTTCCCGGATTGTTGGTACTGGCCAGATCAAACGGAAATACCCAACCACGTTCTCCGGAGTATCCCGGCCATTCTTCCTGCAAATACGTTCTGACATCGTGCGTGTAAATGTCCGCCTGAAGGTGAGATCCCCCGATGTGATACATGTTCAATTTGCCCTTCCCGGTTTCAAAAATTTGCCGGAACTTCCCGTAAAATTTCCTGAAGTTGGGGCTGTCTTCGTTGTGAAATGCAAAATTATTGACCTCGTACTGGACGAAGGGATAAACAGATTGATACGCCGTGTCCAGTCGTCTAAAATCAGGGAAATCATAGCCCTGAAATCCGGAGAGAGAATCCTGAGCACTCACCCCCAGCACGAAAAGAAACAGGTATGTCACAACGATTCCCTTCACTCCTCTCCTTTCCACTTCTTGTATTCCAGCATGATTGCACCGTACATCATTTGCGAAGCGACCTTCGTTCCGCCGCCTGTAAAGTGGATGTGATCCGAGCCGGCCCATCCTTTCTCAACCCAGGCATGCATCGATCCGTAGCCACCCATAGCAGCATAGAGGTTCCAATACACAGCTCCTGCCTCTTTCGTACGTTCGATCATCTGCTCAATGCAATAGGGCAATAATTCGTAGGTCTTGAAAACCCCTTCATCGCTGTAAGACATGTCACTCGGACCGACAACCATAATGACTGCGTTCGGGTTCATTCTTTGTACCGTTCTGATGATGTTTTTGAAGGAATACGAGAACCCAACCACGCCAGCACTGTCTTTGAAGGTGGGAACAGAATTTCCTCCGAATTGCAGAATGACCATCTTTGAATTCAATTCGCTGAACATCGTTGACATAGGCCCGCCCGCCATTCGTCCGAAAACATATCCCGAAGAGCCGCGCATCGCGATGTTGGAAACCTGCACACCATAATCACCTTCGAGCGAGAATCCGCATACATTCGGACTGATCTTGCCGCTGAATTCAAACTTAAGTTTACCGGGAGTTTCCGGGAACGTCAGCAAAACCGAATGCTGGTTCCCATCCTGAATCAAACTGTCTTCATGAATGACATTGCCGTTTTCATACACGCGCAAAAAAACAGGAGCAACACAATCGTTGTAGTGCATTCGGACATTGTTGAACGATCGGGCCCGTGTATACGCCCGATTCGATGAACTTACTTCAATCCAGCCTTGCTTCTCTTCAAGGTAAGGCAAGATGCTATCCGGATTTTCGTATTCCGGTGTGAAGCGCGACGCCGAACCCAGGTTTCCATATTTGGACGACTTGATTCGTTGTACATCCATAAAGCATGCATATCGCTCGAAATTCTTCGAATAGGATTGGTTAAATGCATAGGTATTGTAGACGTTGGTAGCGGGAATCAATCCCGGTCCGTTGCCGCCAAATTGAGATTGAATCCGTTCGCGAATGAAGCCCGTTATACGGTCTCCTTCAATCTGTGAATCACCATAATGCAGAATCGAAATTTTCTCTTTTGCTGAAACCACTCCGGATAGTACCTCGAAGAATTGATGGAGTTTCTGTTTCCCGTCACCCGACATCAGAAGTTCAGTAGCATTTTCTACCTCGAACGTTCCTCCACCCGGCGCTCCCATATCACCCTGTGAATCGTTTCGATGCTTGATCAATTCGATCGGATCGGCAGTGAGGGAAGTATCCATCTTTATCACATCGGAAATGTCTTTTTTTACTTGTTTCGGTGGATGGAGAAACTTCTCCATGGTCAGGAACTTGATCTTCGTCGGGCCAACGTCCCAACCTCCCCGCGGCACGAAATAAACGATGGGAGACAAAACACCTAACGTCAGTAAAATGAACAATGCGATATGATATGGACGAATTTGCTTCACTTTTGAGCAGATCACCCAAAATTAAGCACTCCAAAGCACTTTACGTCATTCAACGCACATATTTATCCATACCTGAGCGGTGAAAAGTTCGGGATTGAAGAAACATTACGATTGAGCGGTCAGCAAGGCTCGAATTTTCGTTGCAACGAGGAAGCCCAGAAGGATCACAAAAGTGGCCAGACTGAGCTGGGCGAGAAAGATGATGGTTGAAGGGTTGAAGGTGAATGCAACGGATGATTTGCTGGTTGGCAACGTAACTGCCATCGCTGAGCCTACCGTCATCAGGTTTACGGGTTTATCATCGATCGTGGCCTCCCAATGAGGATAACGGTTCTGGTTGAATAACAAATAACGCGGCCCCCGTTCATCTGTACGTTCCCTGACCTCCAATTCAATCCGATTGGGAGTGAATTTCACGATGTCAATACGCTGTTCGGAAAGAGAATCCACATAACGCGAAACAATGAATCCATCGTTGTCAATTTTACCAAACTTAACCACCAACGGCAATTGATTCAACCGTTCCAGTTTCCCCTTTTCAGCAGCCTCTTCCCGAATTTTGAGTGAGTACGGGCTGATTCCATCCGACGTCGTACGTTTATCCAGCATGGCAAGGTTCTTCCACAGGAAATAATGATCCCGGCTCAAAACGGTGTCAGCAGCATTGATCAGGGGTGAAAAATCAGGAATCGGAAATCCATGAGGCGTGTCGAGAATAGCAGCATTGATCTTTTCTACGGACTCGTTCTCGATTACTGTTGTATGCCATTGCATGCGTGTGAAAAGGGCGATCTCCAGAATAATTGCGCAACTGAGTCCCCATTTCCACGAAACAGAAGTCCAGCGGAACAAAACGAACATCCCACCCAAAAACAGTATCAAAATTCCGGCCTGGAGGAAAATGTTCTCACGAATCGTTGCCATGTCGAGATAATACAACCATCCTTCGGAGAAGATTTTGAGGAATTTCCACCGCTCAACTCCTGAATAAAGCATCAGGTTCACGAGGATCAGCCCCCCAATGATGAACAAAATTGCCCTTAGAAAACGCTTTTGAAGCGATTCTGATTCTGCCAGAGAACGCAAAACGTTTGCTGCAGCAAGCAACAGGAAGAAAAGGGCAAACGCACGAAAAATGGCTGGAAACCGAAAGGTGTCCATCATGGGCAAATGCCCGATCCACTCGCGCAATGGAAGGTGATTTCCGAGTGTAAACCCAAAGAACAAAATGGCCATGAAAACCGGAACTAGTAACGTTCGGCAGGTTTCTCTGAACACCAACCCAAAGAGAACGATCAAGCATAAAATGGCCCCGAAATAGCTGTTCACCATGGAAAAGTCAGCTCCCCAGATGGAAGGGTCATTTACGCCCGTAGCCAAAGGAAATACCATTGAAACCGAACTCGACGGATGGAGAGATCCCACCAACATGTTCCACACATCGCCTCGCTCACTCAAGGAACCTCTGGAAATGTACTCTGTGAGTTC
>JAURNA010000027.1 GCA_030830385.1 Crocinitomicaceae bacterium
ATTCGCATCAATTCGGGCGGGTGTAATCTCCTCTGAGTCTCCTTCGTATTTGGCTGTGTAATCAAAAAAGTCTCTTCCTGTTACAATTTCTGTCAGTGGAAGTGCAACAACACCCTTTTTCGTGCGATAAACACCACAGGTCACTTCCGTCCCATCCAGAAACGCTTCTGCAACGATGGATTCCCCTTCTTCAAACGCCAAACGAATGGCATCGTTCAGCTGGCTCGGATCACTCACTTTGGAAATGCCGTAACTCGACCCCGAATCACATGGTTTTACAAACAATGGATACCCGAGTGAATGGATTTCATCCCGTGGTACTTCTTCATTTTTCAGACAGTACACCGAGCGCGCCACAGGAATATCAAACCCTCGAAGAAACTGATTGCAGAACCACTTGTCAAAAGAAAGTTCCGACGCAAGCGGCCCGGAATTCACGTAGACAATCTCCTTCATTTCCAACCAGGCCTGGATTTTACCATTCTCACCGGGGTCGCCGTGAATATACACGATCGCTATGTTGACCTTTCTTTCTTCACCGCCGATTTCATAGGAAAACGAATCCGTATTGAATGGAACACTTTCTCCCCCATCTTCAGCGATCCATCCTTGACGATCCATCTTGAGCAAACATGTTAAATATGAATCCGGAAAATGATTTCGAATAGTCGTTGCACTCAACACCGAAATTTCATACTCCGACGAAAAACCACCACAAATAATTCCAACCCGTTTCATACCGATCGTTTTGTACGAAATTAGCACGCTTTCTTACCTACTCGGATCACCTGTGAAAAAGTTATAAGCAATCCAACGGTTAATTGCCTGAAAAGAACCCTATCGTGCTGATAAACAAATTGTTTGAATTATATTTACACCTGCGTCGCTAAGGAACCATTCAATATGACGAAAAACGTACTTTTTACAATCGGATTTTTGCTTGCTATTACAGTACAAGGGCAAACCACTTTATTCTATGAAACTTTTGAAAATGGAAACGCCACATGGATGACTGCGGGATCTGTAAATCCCAATAGTTGGATCATTGGCGATTGCTCAGGAAACGGAATAACTGATTCCGGAGACACCGCTGCTTATATCTCCGATGGAGGTTCAGTCGTTTGTACCAACGCTGACTTCGCGTATCTGAACGCTCCCGCTTCAACTGTAAATCAGGCCATTTTTTATACGCTCGTTTCTGGAACATGTGCTACGGACCTCATTGCTGAATTCGACTATCGGATCGGTGGAATGCCCGCAGAAGATTTCGGAGAATTAGTCTACTCTGTAGATGGCGGAGGAAGTTGGATAGCAGTAGGTGGTGCACTACCTCCATCTACAGCCTGGTCAACAATAGCGCTCTCACTTCCCGCTTTTCTCGACGGGACTTCTTTTCACCTCGGATTCAGATTTACATACAACGACGCAACAATTACAGCCCCCCCTCTGGCTTTCGACAACCTGAAAGTAATCGGGACTGACACTGTGGACCCCGTTATTCTTTGTGTAGACGACACCGTGAGTGTAGGTGCCGCTTGTGACGCCATGGTTCCAGACTACACAAATTTTAGTTATACGGTATCCGACAACTGCACAGATTCTGCGTTAATTGTGATTACGCAAGACGTGCCGGCAGGATCCACATTTGCTTCCGGACCCGGAGGAACCGAGTTTGTTACCCTCACAGCAACGGACGAATCCGGGAATTCTGCGCAATGTATCATCACCGTTAACATCGAAGACCATGAAGCCCCGGTTGCTACATGCCCGGCAGATACTACCCTTTACATTGGTAACAACTGCCAGGGAATTGTACCGGATTACACATCTTTTGTGGTTGGAATAGACAATTGCACCACCCCGGGAAATCTGATCTTCTCGCAAGATCCAGCACCGGGAACCGTAATTACAGGAGCCATTGTTGTTACCAACATGGTGATGTCTGTGACGGACGAATCGGGAAATACCGGAACCTGTATGTTCGTCATGCAAACCATTGACACCATCCCCTCATCCATCGTATGTCCATCTGATATTTCAACATGTGACCCGGCAGTTACCTATACGACCCCCGTATTCTCAGACAATTGTGCTGTTTCATTAAGTCAAACCGACGGAACAGGGCTTTCTTCGGGAAGTACCTTCCCAATTGGAATCACAACCATGCAATACGAAGCATCGGATTCTTCCGGAAATGTGGCTACATGTACGTTCGATGTTGAGGTGTTGGAATTCCCATCACAGGCTGATATTCCCAATGACACTCTCCGGATATGCGGTTCTTCCAACACAACGCTATTTGCAGAGGCCGCTACGTCCGGCACCGGTGAATGGAGTATCGTTTCCGGGCAGGGAACGTTCAATGATGAATTGGCAAATGGAACAGCGGTAAATGGACTGGGGTACCAGACAAACGTATTTGCCTGGACAATTTCCTCGCCCTCCTGCGGTTCAACATCGGATACGGTGGTCGTGATTACTTCTCCAAATCCGTCGTATGCAAGTATATCATTTGACACCGTGTACGCATGCGACAACGGTACTGTAGACCTTGAGGCAACGCCGCCTCTTGTTGGTGTCGGAACTTGGACAACTTCGGGTGACGCAACAATTACAAACCCCGGCTCGAATGCGACCACTGCCGAATTGATCACGAATGGATGGAATGGGTTTGTCTGGACAGTTGAAACTCCGGCTTGCCCCCCGAACCGGGATAGTATCGCGTTCTTGTTCATGCAGTATCCGAATATTCAGACCTCCGACTCAGTTGTTTGCCTGGAAGACGGTTCCGTCAATGTGGATGCAGGAGTTCTGGAGACAGGACAGGAAGGATTCTGGTTCTTTGCGGAAGGAAGCGGAACAATTGAAGATTCGCATAGCCCGAAAACGACCATCAGCAATTTCCAAAATGGAATAAACCGGATCGTGTACGAGGTCAATCACCCCTGGTGCCCTGAGGTATATGATACACTGACGATTGTATCTACCCTTTGCGAGGACTACGCACCTGTCATCCCAACGCTCATCACACCAAACTACGACGGGAAAAACGACTTTTTTGAGATTCAATATTTGCAGGGGACCTATCCGGATTGCCACGTGACAATCGTCAACCGATGGGGATCACCTGTATTTGAGTCATTTGGCTACGAAAAACCATGGGACGGGCGATACAAAGAGGAATCGCTTCCAATGGGAACGTACTTCTACAGGATTGAATTGAATGACGAGTCAGGAACAGTATTAACTGGTGACATCAGCATTATTCACTAGGACATTATGAAACACTTATGTAATCCCTTTTTAAGCCTTATCGGAACCTTACTTGCCTTTGCGAGTATGGCGCAGCAGGAATACCAGTTCATGAATACGGTAAACAACCCCTATATGCTAAACCCTGCTGCTGCAGGAATGCAAAACATCATGAACTTCGAATTGTCTTCGAGGATTCAGTGGATGGGATACAACGGTGGACCCAGAACAATGGTGGCTTCCGGACACAGTCCAATTGCAATCGGAGGTGAACGTGATGTTATGGAAGAATACAATCCTAAGCGGGAAAGTATGTTTGCCTTGCCGGACGTATCTCTGGGGACCAAACACACCATTGGCGGTCGGGCAATGCTCGAGTCGATCGGTCCATTCGGAAGAACTTCGGCTTATGCGAGTTATGCGTACCACATGCCGTTTAGCAAGAAAATGAATTTCGCAGCCGGAATCGGTCTTGGTTGGAGCCATTTTGCTGTTCGTCAGGATCGTGTTGTTCTGTTTCATTCGGAAGATGCTTCGTACGACGAATTTTTGAGTAACTCCGGTTCTCAGAATATCGTGGATGCAAACGCGGGAATCGTGTTCTACAGCGATTGTTTTTTCTTCGGCGCGTCCACAACACAAATTCTGAAGAACAAAGTGAAAATTGCATCGATCCTTACGGAAAGTAACTTCAATCGTCATTTTTTCTTGGTCAGTCGCTATCGTTTTCCGATAAATGATGAATTTCAACTGGAACCAGGAGCCGTTGTTAAGATGGCTCAAAACAGCCCGCTTTCAGCTGATATGGGTGCACGCCTGCTGTACAACCAGAGCTCATGGGTAGGATTGCAGTACCGAACGGGGAATACCGTCAACCTTCAAATTGGGTCTACCCTGATCAACAACATTTACCTCTCGTATGGCTATGAAATTTCAGTGGGTTCTAATCGCGGAGGAGGTGCAGGTACACACGAGTTACAGTTGGGAATTTATCTTGGAAACACCCGAAATCTGAACGAAGAGTTGAAAAGCGGATCTTCCGAAGAAGACTAATTCTTTTCGCGTAAAATTTTACTTTTGCCAGCAACGGTCAAATCGTATGCGGATTCTTTATTTTATATTGAAACTTACGTTGAATTACACGTTGAGGGTATTCTATCCTCGCTTAAAGCTGCACAATTCACCCAAGCATTTTTTTGGAAGAACCATTTATGTAAGCAATCACCCGGCGTCATTCATGGATCCGATTTCGATTGCGGCTCTTCGAAGGCCGATCGTATTCTTTATGACACGCTCTGATGTGTTTACGCCGATTGCGAAGCCTTTTCTCTGGGCCTGTCAAATGCTGCCGATATACCGCATTCGCGACGGACAGGAATCATTGGGTAAAAACGCCAGAGTATTTCGAAGAAGTGCCAATGTTCTGAAATATGGTCGTGGTTTGTTGATTTTTGGTGAAGGATTCACGGATGATGTCTTTATCCGTCGTCTCAAACCCGTAAAAAAAGGACCTGCGCGAATTGCGTTCACCGCACTTGATAATCTCAATTGGGAGAAAAAAGTGTACATGGTTGCAGTGGGAGCGAACTATTCGAATCCGAATCAAATACGGAGTGATTATCTCATTTCGCACTCCGAACGTTTCTGCCTCAATGATTACGAGCAACTGTACAAGGAAAATCCGAACAAAGCGATGACGGAAGTAACCCGTCGGATTGAAAAACTGATGCAGGAGCAAATCACGCACGTTGAGGACAAAAATCTTGCTCCGTTCCACGAGAACATCATGAAACTCACACGAAAAGGAATGAATGCGGATAATTTTGATCGATCCATCGGACTCAAAGCCCGTTGGCGTTATTCGCAGGCCCTGGCAAATTGGTTAAATGAACAGAATATCGGGGAAAATGAGGCGTTGGCCAAATTGAAAGATGATACAGAGGGGTACTTCAAATTACTAAAGCGCTTCCGATTGCAGGAGCGCATTCTGTTCTGGAAAATTCAAAATCCTTCCGGAAGCAGAGCAAAAGAAGTCCTGAAAATGATTGTGCTTTTCCCGTTTGCTATTGCGGGGGTTCTCCACCTTGGTCTGCCGTACATCCTTGTAAAAAAATGGGCGGAAAAATCCTTCCGGCGAAAAGTCTTCTGGGGATCTGTGAAATTGGTAGCGGGTAAAATCCTCATGGGGTTGATGAATATTCCCGCTATCTTCCTATTCTATCATTTCGTATTCCCAAGTTACTGGCTTGCTCTCCTGTACTATGTTCTTATTGGATTGTTTGGAGTTGCGGCTTACGAGTGGGGACTTGCTCTGAGAGATTTTAAGCTAAAAGGGATTATCAACAAAGCAGACATCCGCAAGTTTGCCAAAAAGCGAGAAAATTTGATGAACCAAATCGGCGAAGTTTTGCCCGTAGAACTGCGTTGATCAGGCCTTACTTCGTATGAAGAAAATCAACCCTACACCTACAACAATGGAAATCAATACGTTCAGAATTGCTACAAGCAGATGATCGTTTTGAAGGAGTTGATAGGTTTCATTTCCAAAGGTACTGAAGGTGCTGAATCCTCCACAAAAACCTACGATAAGTAAGGGTTGTATCCACGAAGATTCTTTTCCACTGTTTCCCATCCATACTACGAGTCCCGCGAGAATGCCGCAAGCCAAAATATTGGCGATGAAAGTTCCCCATGGAAAAACACCTCCCATCCAGCTGGCGGCTCCTTTTCCGAATAGGTATCGGGCTAAACTTCCCAATCCTCCACCGAGAAATACGTACAGGTAGTTCATTCTTCCGGAATGCGTTTCACAATAGTAAGAAAAACAAATCGATACATACCCCAACCAATCAGTGTTCCAAGCGCAGCTCCGCACACAAGATCAGACAGGTAATGTACGCCCAGATAAATACGACTGTACGCAACCAATGAGGCAATGATCAGGAATACCAAGAGAATACGGGGGTACTTTTTTCTCAAATGCAGACCTGCAAACGTGCAAATTGCGAAAAAATTCGCCGCATGTGAAGAAACGAAACCGTACATCCCACCCTTGTAAAATGAACCGTCTTCAAACTGATAAAAGTGCAATTTATCGGTCAGCAATGCGTGGTGAGATGGACGGTAGCGCATGATGAGTTCTTTCAGCAGATGGCTCGACATTTGATCGGCAATTGCCACAGACAAAACACCCACCACCAAAAAGGCTACTGCGTGCTTCCATCCATGGTGGTGAAACGCCAGGAACAGCATCAGAACGTACAAGGGAATCCAGGTGAGTTTGCCGGAAATGATCCACATGGCCTCGTCCCAAAAGGGAGAATGCCAGCTATTGACCGCGAGTACGATCGATCTGTCTATGCCCTCAAGATATTCCATCATTCAACATACGCCAGAGTTCATCCTTCAATTGCACAAGCCCTTCCTGACTTACCGAAGACATGAACAAACTTTTGACACCATCCGGCAACTCTTTCGCAATTTCTTCCTTCAACTCACTGTCGAGCATATCGGATTTCGAAATGGCGAGCAATCGATCTTTGTGTAATAGTTCCGGATTATATAGCTTGAGTTCGTGTACCAACACTTCATATTCCTTGGCAATGTCATCTGAATCGGCAGGAACCATAAAAAGCAGCACAGAATTTCGCTCTATGTGGCGCAGAAATCGCAAGCCAAGCCCTTTTCCCTGATGCGCGCCTTCGATGATTCCGGGAATATCTGCCATCACAAATGAACGATGATCGCGATAGCGTACCATGCCCAGATTCGGTCGCAAGGTTGTAAATGGATAAGCTCCGATTTCTGGTTTCGCAGCCGAAAGGACAGAAAGTAACGTACTTTTTCCTGCATTCGGAAATCCCACGAGGCCAACGTCGGCCATAACTTTGAGTTCAAGAACCTTCCAACCTTCCTGGCCTTCTTCTCCCGGTTGTGCATAGCGCGGCGTTTGATTCGTTGAAGATTTGAAATTGTTATTGCCCAATCCTCCGCGACCTCCGGGTTGAATGATGCGCTCCTCTCCATCTTCCGTGATTTCAAACAGGTATTTGCCCGTTTCTCCGTCGCGAGCCAATGTTCCCAATGGCACATCGATATACTTGTCTTCCCCCTGAGATCCCGTTTTCAAATTACCAGAACCGTGGACACCATGACCCGCCTTGATATGTTTTTGAAACTTGAGGTGAAGCAAGGTCCACATTTGGGCATTTCCCCTGAGGATAACGTGACCTCCACGACCGCCATCGCCGCCATCCGGACCGCCGAACGGAATGAATTTCTCGCGCCGGAACGACGCAGAACCATTGCCGCCTTTGCCGGCGGTCACGGTAATACTGGCTTCATCAACGAATTTCATAATCTCTATCTTACGCCGAGCGTGTCCGGAAGTGCTTTGAAGCGCTCCGCGGGAGCGCGCTTTTGCAGGCACAAAAAACCCCGCCGG
>JAURNA010000173.1 GCA_030830385.1 Crocinitomicaceae bacterium
ACGTAATAAAACGCGAGGAACATTCCTCCCATAATCACGGACATTTGCCATTTCTGGGTCAGGGAAACGGCCCTGCTCCCTCCCGAAACCGTATAAGTGATCACCAATCCACCAATCAACAGACAGGTAAGTTCAAGGTTCCATCCCAACAATGTGGAAAGAATAATGGACGGCGCATAAATGGTAATTCCTGCTGCCATTCCCCTCGAAATAAGAAACAGAAATGCCGTAAGTGCCCGGACCCTTTCGTCAAACCGACTTTCGAGATATTCGTAGGCGGTGAAGACCTTTAACCTGTAGTAAATCGGGAGAATGAAAATCGAAATAACGATCATGGCAAGCGGAAGCCCAAAGTAAAACTGGACAAATCCCATTCCACTTTCATACGCTTGCCCGGGCGTTGACAGGAATGTGATCGCACTTGCCTGGGTTGCCATGATGGACAGGCCAATGGTGATCCAATTTTCCGAATTATTCCCCTTCAAGTATCCTTCAAGGTTGCGGTTTCGACGTGTTTTCCATGTGCCGTATGCGACAATGACAAAAAGCGTGAGAGCGAGAACCAGCCAATCTACCCAGCTCATGAAGCGTACGAATTAGTGATCCACAAGTACAGCGCAATTTGACCTGCCAGAAACAAAATCAGTCCCCAATACCAGGCTTTCCAGTTCGTTGTATCTTTTTCGTCGCTCATGGCTGATAACTCAGCAAGTTAGCAAACAATCGATACGCACCTTCTACCCCTTTTGGCAATTCACGGAAAAAAGAAATTCCGGTGTAAACAAATTGCCCCTTGCCATACTGTGTAACAATGAGCGCTCCATTCTGCGGGGCCTCTCCCGTGTCCGACCAGGAAAAAAGGGGGGTGTATGCATCTTCCCAATTGTTGGCAAAATACAATCCACGCTCCTGCACCCAATTGTCAAAATCCTTCGAAGAAAGCCTGTTGGGCGTGTTTAAAATCGGATGCTTCGGTTCGAGAAAAGTCACTTCCGCATCTTCTTCGGTGACCCGATTTCTTGAGAGCTCAAACGGAACCGGACCGAACGTTTGATTGCGCAATGAGCGACTCGCTGTATTGTACTGCATGATTACATTTCCTCCTTGTTCCACGTAATCGTACAAGTTCTCATTGAAATTCTTCAACTCCGGATGTACATTGTAGATTCGAATACCCAGCACAACGGATTGATAGCTGCTAAGGTCTGCCGAAGACAACTCGGCGACATCGAACCGATCAACCTCAAATCCCATCCGTTCGATTGCTTCCGGAATCCCATCTTCCACTCCGTTGATGTAGGCGATTTTTCCCGGATTAATCTCAACATTCAGAACAATGCAGTTGAAATCTGCCGGAGGCATAATCATTTGGGTCGGAATGTGATCGTAGGTGATTTCCCGCCACTGACGTTCATGTTCAAAACGCAATGTTCCGCTTTTCGCTCCCTGAGAAGGCCAGATGTCAAATTCAATGCTGTGTTCCTCATGTCGCTTTGTGAACTCCAGAGTAAATTCAGTCTGACTCGCGTTCCAACCTTCCGGAACAATAAGTTTCAACGTTTTCCTGAGGGAATCTCTGAAACAATGAACGGTATGACGAATTGTTTTCCGTTCTCCCGGTTTGGCCATTATAATTTGATCTTCTTTGACGAGAGCCACAGGGGGCGTCATCGTCATTACACGCTGTCGTTCGCCATAGGCAGGATCTCGCCATTTGTACACAATCGGAACTTTCAAATCCAGGGATACTTCATGGATTCCGAACCTCACGATTCCAAACGGGAAAAGATTGCCGGGTTCCAGCAAAAACGCCTCATCTTCCACCGTGTATACATTTCCGTCGTGCGGTTCTCGCAGCCAATATGGTCCGAAACCCGCAGCAAAAAGCATTTCAGTTTCGTATTCAAGCGTGAACGGCTGGTCGGTTGTTAGTTCTTCGTTAACCGGCTTATTGCCCAATGCAAACTCGCATTCAGTTAGCGTGACGGGTATTGAACTGCGGTTCAGTGCACTCAACACCACATTGCTGTACTCTCCCGCCTGAAATGCGTAATCGTCACCCAGCAATTCAACGTGTAAACCCATACAATCAGCGATTATTTGGGTACAACGTTCGATTTTCTCGTTCCTGAATTCGGATTCAGGAAGCCCTCTCAAACGTTCCAAAATATGCAGCAATCCGGGTACATTGGCTTCCGGTAGTGCAAAATCAAAACCCGTCAGCTGGTTGGCAAGAGACCGCTCGAAATCTTCGTCAAGAATGCTTGTCCAGCTTTCGTCTACTTCTTCGAAGAAATGATTCTCCAGTTTTTTACCCTTCAGGTGTTTGAAATACTCGATTCTTGATCCACGCTCGATCACTGCTCCAAATCCCTGACACTTGTGCTGACTTCGTGCAATCGTTCCGATTTCGTTGTAGGACATTCCCAACTCCGGACTGTACCCCCCAATGTCGAATGAGAGAAAATCAGGACTGTTCCTGACCGAATCTGCCAAGCCTTCTGTCCACCAGGTGGAGGTATTCCAATACACCGACGTTGTCTGCCAGGTCCCGTATTTTTTCGCCGTTCTGCTCATATAGCTTGAATCTGCAGCCAAATCAAATGCATCAAGAGCCAGCATTGCCGAAGCCGTGTGATGTCCGTGTCCACCGCGCTCATCTGGTGGGAATCGCGTTACGATCACATGGGGACGAAACGTTCGAATCATCAGAACCAAATCCGAGAGAATTTCTTCTTTGCCCCACTTTTCAAACGATTCCTGCGCGGATTTCGAATAACCAAAATCCACTGCTCGTGAAAAATATTGCTTCGCTCTGTCGTGTGAACGCGCTGCCAGTAATTCCTGTGTTCTCAACACTCCTAATTCATCTCCCAACTCATCTCCAATTAAATTCTCACCTCCATCTCCCCGTGTTAAGGAAAAATACGCCGTCTCTGCCATTTCACCCAGAGAGAACCATGCCAAAGCACGGGTATTTTCGTCATCCGGATGAGCAGCTACATAGAGTACACGTTTCAATGAGGCCAGGTTCTGAAGATTCACATAAATCGCTCCCGGCGGCTCCCTCGCCAATGCAGGAAAAGAAATCACAAGAATGAGAATGCAAATAATACGCATAGAGTAATATTTTATCGCCTCTAAAATAGGGATTTATCGAGCAGACTGAATCTTTTGAAAAGATTATTGACCGGGGATTATTGTTTCCAATTTCAATCCTTATTTTTGGTTTCAATACTTAAACTACAATCAACATGAAACGAATCTTTGTAACAATTCTATGCCTTGCTGCTTTTTCCATCAATGCACAAATCAATACACCACAGCCCAGCCCGGCTGCT
>JAURNA010000174.1 GCA_030830385.1 Crocinitomicaceae bacterium
TATTGAATGTGTTTGACGTTTGCCAATTGATTCCATCGAGACTGTACGCGTAGTTTCCGTCTCCGCCGGTCACGTTCGTTACTGTAACCGTTCCGTTATTGTTACCACAGGTGGTGTTCGTTGAACTGACAGTTGCCGTAATCGTGGTGTCTACATCTACCAGCAATTGTATCAGGTCTGTTTCGCAAGATCCATCAGCAAAAAGCCAAATGAGGTGACTTCCGAGGCTATCTCCAAAGTTGAAGGTAACACCGGCACTATTCGAAGCCGAGAATATTGTGTCAACGGGATCGTCTGTTTGATACCAGTAATAATTTGTCGTATTCAATGATGCCGAGCCATTCACGGTGATGTCTTCACCAATACAAACGGCAGTATCGGTTGCGGTGAATGAGGCTGTAGGCGAGTTTCCGGTAGACGTGAGTACATCCATGATATAAGCAGTACCCAATGAGTTCCCCATTCCGTCTCCATAAACTTCCGATGTTTGGAACCAGCCTAATCCATCCTGATGCAGCATGGTAAAATCAATTGACGGAGCAGGGGAAAGCTCGTATGTAGAAACCAGTGCAAAAGTATCTGCCGGATTCGTGTAATCCAATTCGAAGCCTACCCAGAAGGTTCCGGTTACAGTCGGTGGATTGTCAAAGTTGATTTCGTTGTAGAATAATTCGTCCAAATCGGCAAGTGCTACGGTGTCAGTTGCCAGCGCGTAAATCGCACCCGGCTCTCCCGGTGCATCCTGGTATACCTTGAAAATCACATTTCCTCCTCCATCGTTTACGCGCGATGGCAGGAAGCGAAGTCTTCGAACTTCTGTAGTAAGGGTTGCCGTGTATGGCTCGGCCCACTCCAGAATGTCAATGGTCCCATTGTTAATAGATTCGTGACCGTTGATGTATCCATATTCGCTGAATAATGTGAAGAACGGGGCCGCAGGGTTGTAATTTCGCAATGTGTCACAACCGATACCGGATGCAGTGGCCACCACCTGTACATGGTTCGTTTTCGTGTGGCTTCCGGTTCCAAATCCATTCGTTGCCGTATGCGTTACGGTATATGTTCCGATTGTATTAAAGGTCACGCTTGGGTTTTCCAGTGTACTCGAGGGTGCGCCTCCACCAAAATCCCATGTCCAGGAATAAGGTGAATTGGTAGTGAGACTAAAGAAGTTTACAGATCCTCCAACCGGAATGATAATGGGGTCAGCGATATCTGCCGTGAAGTCTACAACCGGAGGAGCGTTCTGTGGATCACATCCGGGTGATGCGAGCAATGATGAACGAATTCCCTGAAGAATTGAAAGCATGTAGTTTGCTTGCTCTTGTGTAAACATTACCGTACAGTTCGCATAATCCATGTAGTTTTCGTACTGCGCTTCTGTAGATCCACATGTCTGTTGAGATCCGGAACACGATCCCGGATAATCGAAAGATGGTCCGGCTGTATTCGGAGTGTCAGAGAAACCATCGTCGTTTCCGCAACCTCCTGAACCTCCCCAGGTATGATCGAGTCCCAGGTAATGACCGACTTCGTGTGTAAGTATGTTTTCGTTGTTCATACCAATGTTGTAATCGAGTACGATTCCGTCAATACTTGCCGATGGGAGAAATGTTGAAGATGGACGGTACGCATATCCGGCGGTGCCTGAGTTCGCGCCGTTTGAGATGTCGCAAATCCAAACATTTAAATAATCGTTTCGATCCCAAATCTCAGATCCTCCTGTCGCTGCAGATTTCATTTTATTTTCTTCCCCACCATTGGAATCGTACCAGTCTTCGGTTGTCGAAACACGAATCACACCCAGTTCCGTCAATGGATTTCCTGATTCATCCTGGGTTGCCAGACAAAAATTAATGTCGCAATCGGCAGGAGTAAAAAAGAAGGGGGCTCCATTTCGTGCTTGAGAAGCATTTGCATTTAACAATTGGAAATCTTCCGTCAAATCGTTGAAAACCTGCATGATCAATGCGTTCGAGACATTCTCCGCGGGGTTGTTCGGATTGTGAACAACGTGGAAAATCACCGAAATTTCATTTGTATTGAGTGTTTTAACAACAGGAAGGGAAGAGGCATTCTGAGCTCCCTGTAAAGCGTCCTGATTGAATTCATTCTGAATACCACGGTCTTGGTAGTGTTGTTGTGTCAATTCATGAGTTCCACAAAAATGCTGCCCGGGTTGAATGTAGTTGGGCGTGTAAGCATGTATGGAACCTGATTCATTTACATGAGTGTACCCGGTGGTTTGAATCCCGGTAGCGCCCTCCATATGAGCATGATGAACGATCCCCGCAGAAGCAGCAGCTACTTGCGCTTGTTGTTGGGCAATTTGTGCAAAGGATAAGGATGACAGCATGGTGACTGCCAGAAGTGTAGCTTGTCTCATAAATAGATTGTTAGTCAGACGAATGTACTAAAAAGACGAGAGATTAACCCTAAGTGCGGGTACGAAATTACAGATTGCAGGAACAAGATCCTTCCCGGTCTCCCCATTCAACAACGGTGAAGCTTTTTCATTCTTTTTTGAGTTTCGCCAAATTCTGTTCAGGAACCGTGATGGACCTCTGAATTTTGTCCTGATGAAATCACGGAACGCTCCGTAAAAAGAGTAGCTATAATAGCATTCTGAAAAACACGACTTACACGCCGGGTTTTATGAAAAGATGTGTATGGAAGGAGGTTTCCATAAATGGCTTACGTTTTGCGCTTCTTTTTCTTCGCTGCCGGAAACAAAATGTTGTTCAGAATGAGGCGATATCCGGGTGAGTTTGGGTGTAAATCCAAATCGGTCGGAGGGTCTCCAACGATGTGGCGATAATCTTCGGGATCATGACCGCCATAGTATGTCCAGGTGCCCTGACCGTATTCTCCATGAATATAGCGGGCAGTATTGAGGGACTCGGTTTCACCCATGATCAACACATTCGGTTTGATGTAGTCTTTTTTGAAATCTGTGGTTTGCCCCATGAATCCGTTGATAACATCGGTGTGACATTGCGTCAGCATGGTCGGAACGATGTCCCATTTTGCCGAAAATTCGAACAGCGTAAATTTGTCCAGTTGGGCAGCCTGAGATTCAGGGATGCGCGCATTTCTCAGGTCGGTTCCGTCGATGTTTGAGTATTCGTATTGCAACGGATCTCTTACCAGGGTGAAATCTTCAAAGGCGAACGTGTTTGCAAAATCCAGTTTGTGCTGACAATCGGGGTCGGCCGGGTCGTGATCGAACATGCTTTCACAAATGTCTGTTTCATGGGCGGCAAGGGAAATGTCGAAACTGTCCGTTCCGCTGCACATCGTGAACAAAA
>JAURNA010000175.1 GCA_030830385.1 Crocinitomicaceae bacterium
AACGTCCACCGGGCGAACCCGACAGACGCTTTCTCAACCCAGAACCCATTTAATTTATTGCTTGAAAAAACTCGCTGTTTTTCTGCGCTTCTTTTCACTTGGTTCTTTGATCCAGCACGAAAAGCTGATCATTGTTCCTCTTGGTGCGGCCCGAATCATTTGAATTGCCTGATCGGTAAGTTTGTTTGAAGTTCCGTTCACAGTTCCCTGAGCTCCGGCTACAGACATCTCCCAGCTCGTTATTGGGAAGGTTGCATCTAATGGAATCGTTTCGTCATAGCGCATAAACATGTTGCGATCGACTCCCGGTACTTTCCCTCCTTCTTTTACCGCTCCCCAATACATGGAAGGTTGAGGCAGATTCAATACGCGGTATTCGACCCGCTTCAATTGAACGGTTCTCCCATCTTTTGTCTTTCCTGAGACTGACAAATACGCCTTGCGGCTATTTCCCGTAGGTTTTATTATGTAATTTTCGCCGGAACGAGTGATCGATGCTCCCGAAGGTGTCAGAACCGTCTCGGGGAACCCTGAAGCCGTCGCATTTACAATGTTTTCGTACCCCCTGTATAAGACGTTCATTCCGGGGATTTCAATGGATCCTGAAGGCTTCATCACGTACACTTCCTTTTTCCAGTCCATGGTTTTCTTAACTCCCGATTTATCGCGAATGGAAATGGTTCCTTTCAGTTCCATCTTCGATCCTGAAGCCTTTGTTTTGATGAACCCTTTGCCATCTCTTACATCGGAAATTGTTTGATTTCCAAAGGTGATTTCAGGCATGGCATCGCTGTCGTATGCAGCCACAAGAACTTCAACTGTAAATGCATCACCGCTGTTTACTACTTCCGGCCCATACGCAAGGGCCATAATGGAATTGAAGGTATATGGATTCCCACCAATGCGATTTCGGATGAGTGTGAGTGCCTGTGCTCTGGCCGCAAGAATTTCCTTTTGCAGGGAGGATAATGAGGCAATTGCTGCAACAGTCGGTGAATGATCAAATGTTTTCCCGATCCAATGAACATCGGTCATGCTGTGAACTTCCGAGAGTTCTTCCTTCGTTAACGAGCGATAAATTTCAGCGATGGGCTGCCGATCATCCGGATGAGCTTTTGAAGATCGAAGAACTGCGGATAACTTCTCGTCCAAATCCCGTTGATTCTTGAACTCATTGATCTCCGGTGCGTCAAACGAATAGCGATTATCCAATGCATATGTATCCTTTTCCTTTATATACCTGACATGAGAGCCCGCAATCTTCTCAGTGAGTTCCTTTCGGTACGACACGAGTGAATTCCAGAGCTCTTTTCCACGTCCCCCGGGTCGTTTAATATCCGTTTTATCGCCCAACATAATTCGCATTGGGTCATCGTATTTGTCCTTTCCGTTCACAAAGGACAAATTCATTCGAGCGGGCTTCAGCGGATTCTGATCGTCGTATTTCGAGACAATGATAGCGTGATCCGGAGCTACCGTTTTGGTATCCTCTCCGATTTGATTCAAGATTTCCAGTTTTATATCATCGATGAGCTTAATCCGCTCGGCGGTCATCTTATCGATTTGATGCACAGATTGAA
This sequence comes from Crocinitomicaceae bacterium, assembly GCA_030830385.1. Taxonomy (GTDB): domain Bacteria; phylum Bacteroidota; class Bacteroidia; order Flavobacteriales_D; family Crocinitomicaceae; genus UBA4466. The sequence continues at coordinate 1,581 of JAURNA010000175.1, forward strand.
GCATGATTTCCGCCCGTCTTGCGAATGTTGGGTTGCTTTTATCTGATCTCATTTCCTGAAGGTCATCGCGTTTTTCATCTCCGTGATACAATTCAGTAAGACTTGCCTTCTGAATGTTCTCTTCGATCGCAACGAATGCGTCCAGGATCGATTTGGCAACGTTGAGTGCCAATAGTGCTGTCAGAACGAGGTACATCATTCCGATCATTTTCTGTCTGGGGGTTTCTTTAGCTCCTGCCATAGTCTTAGAATGTAAATATTAGTACTAAAACAATGCATGAGTTTTGGAGAAGTAACAACTCGAAGAATGATTGATCAGGGATGGTTACTGTACATTGGGAAATTGATACTTCTAAAAATTGTTCCCCAAACCTCACGGTCGGGGAACTACGATGTGTCAGGGAAGTTATGGTTGGTTAATATGACCAAAGGTCATGTTCGATATTTCGGATGCCGTCGGTCATTTCCTCCGATTCCCGAATGGCATCGAGGCCATTCGTGTAGGTGTCTATGCTACGATCATACACATTGCTTTCTTTGTAGATATAGCTATTGAATCGTCTCTTCCGAAACAAATCATCATAGCTCATCCACTGTGCATCGTTGCGCTCATTGAAGGTGAAATAGTTGTTGAAAATGTACCTGCAATGTGGGAAATACAGCCAAAACAGCTCGTGTTTGCCACTGATTTTCCGGTCGCCGTTTGGAGAAATATCGTACGTGTACACGACCGGAGCAATTGCAATGATGCGTACTTCCATCTTAGAGCGCTCCTTGTCGAAGAACCAATCTTCTTTCAGGCGATACTCAACGATGTCTTCGGAATTGTACCAAAACGTGTCTCGCGGTGAATAACGGTATGTAACATCGCCGTTTGGAAGTGTATCCATTATGGGTTCGCCATTTTCGTCGACAATCGGTATATCACTCTCGGGTCCCAAATAGCCGAGGTAGTAGATCATTTCATTGCGAAAATCCGTATCGGTATAAAAATTTCCGCCGTGTTTCGGGTCTAAGGGATATTTGAGTTGATCACCGTCCCATTCACTCAAACCGAAGCTCAATGGATCGTAGGGTGAGAATACCCGCAAATCCCCAGCCATAACATGTTCACGAATGATGGTCCAAAGGCTGTAAACACGGTTATTGCGTATCCAACCATAGGAGGTTACTTCATCCAGTGGATAATAGAGAGGATGATTTAGTTTTTCGCGTAAATCGATGGAACGCCAGACGCGTTTGCTCCAGAGTACATCGGCTGCACGAACGTGTTCGTAAGGAATCATACGCTTGGTAGGAACGTTAGCATCCAGCCAATTACCGTCCAGTACGCCCGGAATTGAGGGGATGGGGCCTTGTGCAAACGCACCAAAGCCCAAAGATAGGATAGGAAAAAGGGCTATTCGTTTCATTTCATTGTTGTTTGAGTTATACAGTTTTACTTGTATAACCCGTCGAAATGCCGCGGTTACAGCCCTTCACTATTTTTAACAAAAAAACCCTGTCTTCCGATGAACAACGGGAGACAGGGTTTTCCATGTCGACAGGAATCTTAGAACGACCAGACGTCGTGTTCGATGTTCCTGATTTCGTTTTTAATATCCTCAGCTTCATACAGTGCATCGATTCCTGTTCGGAAGCTTTCAATTTCGCGATCGTAGACATTGCTTTCCTTGTAAGCAACTGCGTTAAAACGACGCTTCCAAAACAAATCATCGAAACTCATCCACTGTGCATCGTTTTTCGTGTTGTACAGAAAGTAGTTGTTGAACACAAATCTGCAGTGTGGGAAATACAACCAGAACAACTCACGTGTTCCGCTGATGTTTTTGTTTCCATTTGCATCTTCCTCGATGTTGTATACAACCGGTGCCATTGCGATGATTCGCACATCAAGAACTGAACGTTCTTTGTCGAGGAACCAATCTTCTTTCAAGCGATATTGGATAATATCGGAAGAGTTGAACCAGATTGTGTCACGCGGAGGATATTTATACTCCTGTGAACCATCGGGATTTGTGATGATGATCGGATCTCCATAATCATCTGTCAATGGAATATCACTCTGTGGACCCAGACGTCCGATGTAATACACCATCTGGTCACGAAAAGCTGAATCTGTATAGAAGTTAAGACCGGGCTGAGGATCGATTGGATATTTCAATTGATCTCCGTCCCATTTGCTCAAACCGAAGCTCAATGGATCGTAAGGCGAGAATACCCGCAAATCTCCGTTGAGTACGTGCTGCCGGATGACTGTCCAAAGGCTCCAACGCGTAGCGTTACGCACCCAGGCATACGGTGTTATTTCATCCAGCGGGTAATACAACTCATGATTGATCTTCTCACGCAAGTCTATGTATTCCCAAACTCTTCTGCTCCAGACTACATCTGCCTCTCGCACATGTTCGTATGGGATCATGCGTTTTGTTGGAATGTGCTCTTGAATGTACACCCCGTCGATTACGCCTTCGGTTGGAACGTTTACCGGACCTCCGTTGATTCCTTCGACCTGACTGTAAGCAGTACCTCCCAAAAGAAGTACTCCAACCGCACTGATAAATAGACTCTTCATAATCCTTCGGTTTATATTTTATTAAATTTTGAACGCACCTGCTCGGGTACGAATAATACCGTCTGGACCTTTAACTTTACAGATAAAACTAACCTGGCTTCCAGGCTTCACAGCACGCAACAAATTGCTCGCTGCAGAAATGTTGTTTCCAGTTCCTGATGGTGGACGACCCGCTGCTCCGGGCACCTGACACTCCCAGGAAATGATTGAGAAAGATGCATTCAATGGAATTTCCGGCGGATACTTAGCAAATAGCTTTGTTTCCGCTTTTGATCCACGTGAACCGTTTTTCGCAGCACCCCAGTACAACTCCGGATCAGGGAGGTTACTTACACGATAGGTAACTGTTTTCAACGATGCGGACTTACCGTCTTTGGATTTACCTGATACGGTCAATGTAGCAGATTTCCCTCCTCCCGGCTTAACGATGTACACGTCTCCGGAACGGCTGATACTTGCGTTGGAACCCGAAAGCACTGTTTCAGGGAAACCAGATGCCGTTGGATCAACTTTGTTCGGATATCCACGATACAAAACATTCAACTCCGGAAGCTCGATGGATCCGGCAGGCTTCATTACAACCACCTCCTTCGTCCAGTCCAGTGTCTTTCTGATTCCTGACTTGTTTCGGATGGATACAGTACCTTTCAGGTCCATTTTAGAGCCGGAAGCTTTCACCTTTACATATCCTTTTCCTTCTTTTACCTCAGTAACCTCTGTTCCGTTGTATGTTACTTCCGGTTGCTTGTCAGAATCGTAAGCCGCCATCAGTACTTCTACTGTGAACTCCTCGTTCGCATTCACAACCTCCGGTCCGTAAGCCAATGGGATGATCTTGTTAAAGGAATATTCACCTCCTCCCACACGACCACGAATCAATGCGACTGCCTGAGCTCGTGCTGCGAGTACATCTTTTTGCAATGAAGACAACGATGCGATTGCCGCTACAGATGGGGAGTGGTCGAATGTTTTTCCGATCCAATGCACTCCGGACATTCCATGTACTTCAGAGAGTTCTTCTTTTGTAAGACCACGGTAAATCTCAATGATTGCTGCTCGGTCGTCAGGGTGTACATTGGCAGCATCTACAGACTTCTTAATCTTTGTGTCGAGGTCTTTTTGATCCTTGAATTCATTGATATTCGATGCTTTGAACGAGTAACGTGTATCAAACTTAACGCTTCCGTTATCCGCCACAACCACCTGGCTTGATGCAATTCGCTCTGTTAGCTCTTTACGGAAGTCGTTTAATGATTTCCACAAATCTATCCCTTTTCCGGCGGGACGTTTGATGTCTGTTGCTTCACCAATCATGATTCGCATCGGATCATCGTACTTATCCTTACCGTTCACGAACTCAAGATTCATTCGCGTAGGTTTCAGAGGGTTCTTGTTCGCATCGTATTTTTCTCGGATGATCGCATGGTCTGGTGCTACCGTTGTAACTTCCTCTCCTGTTGCTGTCAAAATTTCCAGTTTCAGGTCATCGATCATTTTGATGCGCTTTGCTGTCATATCGTCGATTTCGTTGATCGCTTTCATCAGCACTTCTGCTTTTTTCGAGCGTTGTGGATTCGACTTGTCTGCGATGGTTTCAGCCAGTTCGGCTTTCTTCTCATCACCACGGAACAATTCCGTCAGATTCGCTTTCTGAATGTTCTCCTCGATTGCTACAAAAGCATCAAGGATGGACTTGGATACGTTCAAAGCCAAAAGTGCGGTGAGTACCAGGTACATCATACCGATCATCTTCTGTCTTGGGGTTTCTTTTCCTCCTGCCATGATTTAATTCATTTTCAAAATAGGTTTGTAACTCTAATGCTTAAAAGTCGATAAGTAACAACTTTCGCGAAAATTAATCGCGTGAAACTGTCATCGCCTTCAGCATGTTACCATATACCGTATTCAAATCTGTCAGGTTCTTAGACAACATAGACATGTTCTCTTTGTAGAGACGAGTGTCTTCTACAGAGTCAGAAAGATTCTTCATCATATCGGTCACTTGTGAGTGGAACTTTTCAGTTGCCTCAAGGTGAGCAGATGATCCTTTCAATTGAAGTTCGTAAACGTTGTTCAACGCTGAGAGGTTCTTGGATACTTTTTGCATTTGCTCTCCAAATGACTCGCCTTCTGCTTGTGAAGAAGTCATTCCGGAGATCGCCACAGACGCTTTTTCGTAGGCGTCAGACAACGTAGATACCTTGTTGGATGCAGCCTGAAGGCTGTCTACGTACGAATCCGTTGCAGCTGCTGCTGAAGTTACTCCTTTCAGCTGTGCGGCATTGTCTCCCAACGTACGCATTCCGTCTCCAAGACGTTCCAATAGTTCACCGTCAATTTTTGCTTCTTCAAGCATTTTGTCCAGTTGATCCGTGATTCCGGATCCTCCACCGTAACGGCCACCTTTCGCTGGCAACGCTTCGTGATCCAGATCATCTGAGTGACCCAACGCCAACTCCGGGTAAACCAACTCCCAGTTCGGATCCTCGTGGATCGGCTCAAATGCAGAGAAGAAGAAGATGACTGCCTCAGTACTCAGTCCTGCAATAAGCATGATATCCGCTCCTTTCCAGTGCTGAATCTTGAACATCGCTCCAATGATCACGACTGCTGCTCCAAATCCATAGAGTTTTGCCATGAACTTCTTCCATCCTTTACTTCCTGGTTTCATAGTTTTCCTTGTTTTAGGGTTTAATTGTAAATTGATTGTTGTTGTAATTCCTAGCGCAATTGTATGTCGCTACGAAGCTCTTCGTTACCTTCTTTCTCAAATGCTCGACCTCCACGTCCAAGGTGCGTCGCTACGTTTCGATACCCCACGTACGATTTTGCTGTATCCTGATACTCGTACGTACGTGTTGCATTTCTTAAGTAATACCCTATATCTTTCCACGATCCTCCTCGGATTACCTTACGCTTCATAGATGGTGGATCCCAGTCCATTGCGTTGTAACGGTATTCCGTATTCAGGTCATGAGAGAATTCATACATTGACTCATCGTATGCAGTTTCACACCATTCGGCAACGTTTCCTGCCATACAGTAGAGCCCCCATCCGTTCGGGTTGTATGAGAACACTTTTACCGTATGGAAACCACCGTCCTCGAAGTAACGCCCTCGCATTGGTTTAAAGTTTCCGAGGAAGCAACCGGATTCGTTACGAATGTATGGTCCACCCCAGGGATATTGCGACATGGCAAGGTCACCTCGAGATGCTCTCTCCCACTCTGCTTCAGTCGGCAGACGGAAATCCTGCACGTAGATATCACCCATCGCTTGCAGCCACGAGTTCAAAAGTTGTGTTCTCCAAACAGAGAATGCTTTCGCCTGTACCCACGTTACCCCAACGACCGGATAGTTGTCATATGCCGGGTGCCAGAAGTACATGTTTGTCATCGGATCGTGGAACGAGTAGGTGAAATCACGTACCCAGCACAACGTGTCCGGATATACGTTGATGATTTCATCAATGATGAATCGCTGACGGTTTGCGTGACCACGGATTCCATTGTTTCCTCCGATTTTATTGATTCCATTACTCAGGTCAAGGTCCTGTCCCTGAGGCTCACCTGTAAACGGATGCGGCGGGGTTTCAAGCTCACGGTGTTCGTTAACGAGTTTATTGCCCTGATTGTCATATCCGTTTGGAGTAATGTTAATCCGTCCTCGACGCGCCGCTTCTACATAGTCAATCCAATAGTAACGAAACATAAGTTTGCGCGTATCGAACTCACGACGCTTGTAAAAGCGTTGCGGTTGCGGATAATACATATCTGCCAAAAGAGGAACCAAATCGGGGTCGTCGTAGTAGAAACGTCGATCCCAGTTCAGAGAGAAAATTTCCCGGTTGATCTCACGATCGGACATGTCGTACTCAACATATTCCAATGCGCCTTCATCGAAGTACATGTCCCGGTAGTTAATGAAACGCTCCGCTTCTTCATCCTCTTCCATACCGAAGTAAATCTTGTCCATGGCTATGGAATCTCTCACCCAATGCACGAACTGACGATACTCATTGTTCGAGATTTCAGTCTGATCCATGTAAAATGCCTGAATTGACACGGTTCTGGGGCGTGTTTGGTGGAGGAACGGCACGTCACCATCGTTCTCACCCATTTGATAAGCTCCGGCTGGTATGTAAATCATTCCCATTGGGATTTGAGGGTTGTACACAGGCCTTCCCAGTACACCTGTTAGATGCCCAGTCCTGGATGAGCAGGCTGATAGCACCACAGCAACCAAAGCGATTAACAAAAGTCTCTTCATTCTAGCTTGTTTTAGTCTTCCGGATATCTCACATTAACAGCTTACAGGATCATTTATGTTTTCGATATAACGGAAACTCCTTGAAGATGGTTACAAATATTCCAAAAAAAAATAACATTTACAACCACCTCACGTGTTTCGATTTCTCGATCGGAACAGGCGGGAGATAATAGCAATACTTTAAAAGGATTTCATGCGAACCCCTCGAAATATTCGAAAATTTATTAATTGTAATGTCGTACGAATACCCAATTGTGAGATTATCCCAGGGTGTTCCGGGATTAATCATCTTCCATGGCTGCGCTCCGAACATTACCGCTATCGCATCCGATGTGCGAAATGTCAACCCTCCGTATGCTTTATCATCCCAGATATAGCGTGCGTTGATATCTGCTGAATATTTCACCAGATCGGATCGTCCGAGGATGTTGATGTCCAAATCTCCGGGGCTGCCTCCTACCGAAGGCACCTTGAATCCACCCATCACGTAATAGTGACGGGCCGTATTGAAATTGTGTGTAATATCTCCCTCTTTCGACTCGAGTACGGAAGCGGGTACGTGTGTTGACGAAAGCCCAACGTAAAAATTATTGTCGCTTTTGAAATAGACCCCGAAGTTTGCGTCAAGGTTGGTTGCGGCAAAGCCGACAGGCAGTGATGCATCCGGAGTTTGTGTTGGCGGAACCCAGTCCGGCGACATTCCCATGTTCTGAATCCCGACTCCTACTCCAATCCCCAGGATTCCAACTGCGTCCATGTAAATGGGGTATGAGTAGTTCAGGAGCACATTGTTTTGGCGGGTAAATCCGATCGCGTCGTGGTAGAATGAAAGTCCAACTCCTCCCGGAAAATAGCGGCTCAAATTCCCCTGCACGTTTAAGACGGCAGAATTCGGTGCTCCGTTTACCTTGTCCCACTGATTACGATAAATCGTAGTTGCACAAAAGCCGTCAGGCATACCCAAGCCAGTTGCTCCCGGATTCAAACTCATCTTATCGAACATAAAGTGGGTCAGCAACTTATCCTGCTGTCCAAAAAGATTTCCCATAGCCAACAGGCAGAAGAATCCAAGAATCAAACGTTTTTTTCTCATACGTATTAAATTGTCCTTACGATTTAGCAATGTTTGTCAAACTTTCATTACAAGACATAGCTACCAGAGAACTAAATTACATTTTTTTATTGGAACGCGAAATTTTTCCCCATTTGTTTCATCCATCACAAATGGAGTTTTTTCTTGCGTGAATCAGGCTGCTACGAAAGCTTCTGCAGGGTCTTCCACCAGAGGTTGGGGATTTGGTTCTTCATTGCGCGCTCATAATCTTCACGATCACAAGGGATTAATTGATGTCTTTCGTACTTACCGCCTTCTCCTGAGGGGTAGCTTACTTCGAGCCACCAACGATTCGACTTGTCGCTTTTGTAGAAAACGAGGTCGTCTGAAAACTCATCCATGTGAACATGAAATTTGGTGTAATTTTTCCGACTTCCGATTGGATAATCTCCGTATCGATTGAAAACTCCGTCAACGAAGTACCAGATGACCTGTGCGAGTGCAGATGCCGAATTTGCATTTTGATCAGGATGCACGTTGAAGATCCCCAGGCAATTGACCTTGTCGCTAACTCCGGCATATCGGGCCAGTTGACAAAACTGCTCGGCGTAAAAACCATTGGGATTGCTGTAATACCGGTTGTCGCTATCCGAAGATCGAATTGCCGTAAAGTCGAAGGCAACCAGATCGGAATTTCGGAGATGCGGCTCGGCCAATCTTGGGTTACCGTTTTATTCGCCCAATCGGCAGATGTCAAAGTAAAGCTGATCAAACAGATCGATTTCTCTGCGCGAAACAAAGGGTCGTTGAACTCCGACGGTCGCAAGGTTGAACAAGTAGCATGGGCGCTGCATCAACAACTGGCTGATGAATCCTTCTGCATGAATTTCGTCTTCTGGCTCTCCGACATCCAGTTTTGAGTCGATCATGCACATGTTGATCATCTGCTCGAGTGTTTCAAATCCTTTGTAGCATGCAAGTGTCAAATCCTGGCCACCTCCAACGATTATGGGAACAATTCTCGACTTAACGAGTTCTGAAACAACCTGAGATAGGGCGAAATAGGTGTCCTGGATCGACTCGCCGGGCACAATCGTACCCAGGTCATAAATGCTTTCGTTCCAGCTATTGCCCGGAAACATGTCATACAGTGGTTTCCGAAACGAATCCCTTCCTTCCAATGCACCGTGCACAGTTCTCCGAAATTCAGGAACGTACAAAATCGCTACTCCTTTTTCGGTGATCTCAGGAAAGCCGTTTTCGTCGTGCACGAGTATCTGTTTCCCGAGGGCTTCTTCAGCCATTTCCTGAGCATAACTTACGGGTGAAAAATATATCGACAAGTCCTTCATGGTTCCACTTTGAGCCAAAGATACAAGGAGCTACCTCCCTTTTTTCAGGGAGTACAATTTTCTATTCAGTATGCTTGGTTGATAACTCGAGGTCGACCTTACTTCCCTACCGACGCAATCATACCTTTCACCTCTTCGAGGGTCAGAGCTGCGGCATCGGTTGTTTTTGGGAGTTCAATTTTCTTATTCTTTCCATAAACGATATTGAAGCGTCCCCAGCGAGCCTTCTCAACTGTGATTCCTTCATCATCCCAGCGGTGAATGTATCGTTCCGCCTCCTTGCGTTTTTTATCCTCGATCAACTCCTGAATGTCCGCTTCCGATAAATTATCAAAATCGTACTTCTTGTTGACGTTGATAAACATGTCGTTCCACTTAATGAATGGGCCGAATCTTCCCCGTCCTTTGCTTACCGGAAATCCTTCATAGTTGGCAATGGGAGCATCTGCTTTTCGCTTTTGTTCGATCAACTCAACGGCACGATCAAGGCTGACCCCTCCGATATCCTCTCCTTTCGGCAATGAAACAAACTGACCGTCAAAGCGAACATATGGACCGTATCTTCCTTCTGCTACAACCACGTCTTTCTCTTCGTAAAGTCCCAGTGTTTTTGGGAACTTAAACAGCTCCAGCACTTCCTCAAGCGTAACGTTGTGGATGGATTGATCTCGTCGAAGTGATGCGAATTCTGGCTTCTCACCGTCTTCCTGTTCATCTCCAATTTGCGCAACCGGGCCAAACTTGGCGATTCGCACGAGTACTTTTCGTCCATTTTCGGGATGAATTCCCAATTCGCGTTCTCCGGTAACACGCTCCGAATTTTCAAGTGTATCTTCTACGTTGTGGTGGAAAGGCTGATAGAACTCGTCGATCATTCCCGTCCATTCACGCATTCCCTGAGCGATGTCATCAAAATCTTCTTCCACCCGCGCGGTGAAACCGTAGTCCATGATGCGATCAAAGTGCTCCACCAGGAAATCAGTTACCAGAATCCCAATATCGGTTGGAACCAATTTATTCTTCTCCTTCCCGGTGGTTTCTTTTTTCTCCTCGTGAGATATGTTGCCACTTTCCAGTTTCCACTGATCGTACTTTCGCTCTTCCCCTTCCCGGTCCGGCTTATCCACATAGCCGCGCTTTTGAATCGTAGAAATTGTCGGAGCATACGTCGATGGACGTCCAATTCCCAGGCTTTCCAGCTTTTTCACAAGCGATGCTTCCACGTATCGAGACGGGGGGCGCGTAAACCGTTGCGTCGCAATGATGCTTTCGTACGATACGGTGTCGCCTTCAGCAACCGCCGGCAAAAGACCTTCTACGTTCTCTTCGTCCTCTTCATCAAGGGAACTTTCCAGGTATACTTTCAGGAACCCATCAAAACGAATCACCTCTCCTTTCGCGACAAACTTGTGTTCAATTGCAGATGTTCCCAGATTGATGGTTGTTCTCTCCAGTTTCGCATCGGACATTTGAGATGCAATTGCCCGCTTCCAGATCAGGTCATACAATCGCTGAGCGTCTCGTTCATCGGTAATTGAGTGCGTCGCGAAATTGGTC
>JAURNA010000176.1 GCA_030830385.1 Crocinitomicaceae bacterium
AAACATACGTGAAATGGTACAAGGACATGTTGCTCATTCGACGATTTGAAGAGAAAGCAGGTCAACTTTATATTCAACAGAAATTTGGCGGATTTTGTCACCTGTACATCGGCCAGGAAGCAATTGTTGTGGGTGCGGCGAGTGCCTGCGAAAAAGGAGACAAGCACATGACGGCTTACCGGGACCACGGGCACCCCATTGCCCTGGGAACAGATCCGCGCGTTTTGATGGCAGAATTGTACGGAAAAACCACGGGTTGCTCCAAAGGAAAAGGAGGGTCTATGCACTTCTTTGACAAGGAAGTAAACTTCATGGGTGGGCACGGAATTGTAGGTGCTCAGATTCCAATGGGAGCAGGAGTCGCCTTTGCTGAGAAATACAACGAAACGGGAAATGTGGTATACGTTTCCATGGGAGACGGAGCCGTTCGCCAGGGGGCACTCCACGAAACGTTCAACATGGCGATGAACTGGAAGCTCCCGGTAGTATTCATCATCGAGAACAACAACTATGCAATGGGTACATCGGTTGAGCGTACGACAAACGTGACCGATCTTTCCAAAATTGGAGATTCCTACGAAATGCCTTCAATGATAGTAAATGGAATGTCTCCGGAATCGGTTCACGAAGCAATCGCTGAGTCGGCTGAACGAGCGCGAAAAGGAAAAGGTCCAACTCTTCTGGACATTCGCACATACCGTTACAAAGGGCACTCAATGTCCGACCCTCAGAAATACCGAACAAAAGAAGAAGTAGCCGAATGGCAGGAACAAGATCCGATCGATCATTGCCGCGAAGTCCTTCTGTCCAACGGGTGGAAAACAGAAGAGGAAATTACAGAAATCGATGCATGGGTAAAAAAGGAAGTTCAGGAGTCTGTTGAATTTGCTGAAAACTCACCATACCCCGAAGGAAAAGAACTGTACGAAGACGTGTACGTTGAGGAGAATTATCCGTTTATTATAGAATACTAAGAAAGCGATCAAAGAAAATGGCTGAGATCATTTATATGCCCAAGTTGAGCGACACCATGACAGAAGGAGTGGTTGCCGAATGGAGTAAAAATGTCGGAGATACTGTTGCTTCCGGTGAATTGCTTGCTGAGATTGAAACCGACAAGGCAACGATGGAATTTGAATCGTTTTACGACGGTGTTCTGTTGCACATTGGTGTTGAAAAAGGACAGACAGCCCCGGTAAATACACTCTTAGCCGTTATTGGAGAAGAAGGAGAAGACGTTCAGAAAATTCTTGCGGAAGCTGAAAAGCACCAGCCCAAAGAAGAAGTGACCGAGAAAAAAGCAGAAATACCGGCTCCTGCGCCTGCACCAGAACCTGTAGTAGAAAAACCAGCCGCGGTTATCCCAGCGCCTGCACCAAGCCCGTTACCTGCTCTAGCGGATAGCAACGGTCGTATTTTTGCTTCACCCCTGGCCAAGAAGATGGCGAACGAAAGGGGAATTGATCTTGGAAACGTAATCGGAACGGGAGAAGGCGGAAGAATTGTACGAAAGGACATTGAACACTATGTGCCGTACGTTGGCGGACAGGGAAGCGGACGTCGTGCATACGTTGGCGTAGAGACATTCTCTGACGAGCCCGTTTCGCAGATGCGAAAAACGATCGCTAAACGATTGGCGGAAAGCAAATTTACCGCACCTCATTTCTACCTTACAATTGAGCTCGATATGGATGCTGCGATCGCCACGCGAAAATCCATGAATGAATTGGGAGAAGTCAAAATCTCTTTCAATGATATGGTCATCAAGGCCTGTGCACTTGCACTGGCAGAACATCCGAACGTGAACAGCGCATGGTACGGAGATTTTATTCGTCGCAATCAACACGTTCACATTGGAGTAGCTGTGGCTGTGGATGAAGGGTTATTGGTTCCTGTAATCCGATTTGCAGATGGTAAACACCTTTCCGAAATAGGAGGAGAAGTTCGCGACTTAGCACAAAAAGCCAAGGATAAAAAGCTTCAACCAGCCGATTGGGAAGGAAATACATTCACGATCTCCAACCTGGGAATGTTCGGTATCGAAGAATTTACGGCAATTGTAAACCCACCGGATAGCTGCATTATGGCCGTAGGAGGCATCCGTCAGGTTCCCGTTGTGAAAGAAGGAAAGATCGTTCCCGGCAACGTAATGAAAGTTACATTGTCCTGCGATCACCGTGTGGTAGATGGCGCAACAGGAGCTGCATTCCTCGCTACGTTCAAAAAGTACATGGAAAACCCGGTGGCACTGTTGATGTAGAAATCATCATTCTGAAAGAATCAGGTCTTGGGCAAGTGTGTTCATGATCTTTTTCGTGTCGGGACATCTTGTTTGAATCAGAAATGCGTGGAGGGTTGAAATCAACGTGTTTCCTTCTTGCGGGATGAATGCCCAACCTTTCACCGAATTCGGCGCAATCAAAATATTATTGGCAACCACAACGGCTTGCGAGAAAATACGTCCCTGAAATCCGTAGCGACGTCCGCGCTCGAAAATTACATTGGAATCAAACGTATTCGTTCGCGAGAGCAGGGGAGAGTTATCGATTCGTGTTTCGAGCTCTTCCTGTGTGAACGATTGTGCTAATTCGAGATTGAACCGAACACTGTGCATCAACTGACTGGGGGTTATGGCATCAGACGAAGTTACTTGCGGTACAAGTCCAATCCGGTGGATCGCAGAATTTTACCGAGTAAGGTGATTTTGTCATATTTCATCGTTCGCAGCTTATAAATTCGAAAGGGGACATGGTTTTTTCCGATACGTTCCTGCACGAACCAGGGAGTTTGCCAGTCGATGAATAACACCAAAAGCATTGCCAATCCGAGAACGGGTATGAGCATCAAAAGAAAAATAAAAGCGATCAGCTGCTGCATCTTGCTAAGGTAGGGTTTTGAGTGAAGGGATTTTGCAAAAAAAATACAACCCGGAAACCGGGTTGTATAAGTTTTTCAGTTGCTTGCCCATCAAGTTTTGAGGACTTGCGGGAATAGTAGTTAGATATAGACTATATAGAACGATGCCTCTATTTCAAATATACGGAATCGGTAGCTTCATTCACAGGGTTCGGAACTCCCACTGAATTTCAATTCGATACACATTCTCTTAAATCACTGTAAATGAAGGGTATGGAAATGAAACGCTCATAAAAAGTGTAGAATCCCGCAGGTATTTTTAGTATTTTCCGCAATGAGTTGTAATCCATTTGACGGGCCAGCGTATTCATCGTACGTTGATTTGAAACCAATACGGCCTTGAGCGTTTCTACCCGGGTCAACCAACTCTTTGATGTGTTCATTCGAATTGAGTGCGGTTTCCAAGTCTTCCGAAAACGTCTCAAACTTTTCATCTCCCTTCATTTTTACGGCAGAGGCGAACAATCTAGATGCCGTTGGGTGATAATAATCACCCAACGTTTTGAAACTAGCTGAAGTTGGTCATTTAACACACTAGTTATTCACATTTTAATTAGATTGAATACATAATTTAATCGATTAGCAAATATCACTACATTATGAAGAAGATATTAGTACCTACAGACTTTTCAGATTGTGCCAGAGCTGCAGAAGAAATAGCAATTGAAATGGCAAAAAAAGCGAATTCTGAAATCCATTTTTTACACCTTATTATGACGCCTCTTGAATGGGTAAAGTTACCGAAGGAAAAAGAAAAGAACTTTCCTGAAGTATTGGCGATGATTGGCAGAGCTAAAGCCGAATTGGGCCAGCTCAAACGAAAAGCTGAAAAGTTAGGATTGAAATGTCAGATTCATATCAACTTCGATAATGGAAGAGAAGAAATTTATGATCACATTAAACACCATAATCATGACTTTGTAGTAATGGGCTCACATGGAACCAAAGGAATTCGAGATTTAATAGGCTCTAATACTCAAAAAGTTGTACGTTATGCAAATATTCCTGTATTGGTGGTAAAAAGTAAAATCAAAATGAATGAATTAAGCAAAATTCTGTTTGCTTCAAATTTTGACGATCAAGCGAAAAGTTCATTTAGAAAGGTAATTGATTTTGCCAGCTTTATGGGGGCTGATATAATGGCTCTTTATGTGAATGTACCAGGACGATTCTTAGAGACGGATGAGATAGAATCGAAAATGAAAAATTTTATGGATGACTTTGACAATGCAAATTGTTCCGTTCATATTTACGATGCACTCTCCGTAGAGCGCGGAATAATTAAATTCTCAGAACGAGTGAATTCGGGAATAACCGCTGTGGCTACACATGGTGACAGAGGACTTTTTAACCTTTTTGGTTCAAGCATCACAGAAAAACTCGTCAACCATTCGGAAAGTCCGGTTCTATGTTTAAATCTTGAGGAGTAACAGATTGAATTCAATATGTTAGAAAAGAAAGTCAATGTTACAAAAATGTCAGGTGAGTTAGTACCTTTTGACAGCGCTAAACTGAAAAAATCACTGGAAAAATCAGGAGCTGATGATGATAGCATACGACGAATTCAGGAAGAGATAGAAGCGATCATTATTGAGGGGATATCTACCAAAGAAATATATAAAAAGGCTTTTGAGTTATTGCGTAAAACCTCAAGGTTTACCGCGGCCAAATACAAACTTAAAAAAGCGATCATTGAACTAGGTCCTACAGGCTACCCATTTGAAGAATACATATCCAGAATTCTTTCTTATCAAGGTTTTAAAGTAAATGTAGGAACAATTGTACAAGGGCATTGCCTTCAACATGAGATTGATGTTGTCG
>JAURNA010000177.1 GCA_030830385.1 Crocinitomicaceae bacterium
CCTTAAGTTTTCTGAATCATTGGATAAACCGGAGCCCATTGTGCCACGTTTTCCGGTGATACTGTGCCATTGATTACCTTCGGTGCTGCTTCGCGGTCCGGAGCAAACTGTGCCACTTTTTGGTTTAGTTTTTTGGATTCTCACCGGAGCAAACTGTGCCACTCTAGAAATGATGTTGTTCTTCATCTATCAAAATAGAATGATAGATGGGCAAACGAATAGACATCATGGATTTACGTCAATTAATTCGGTTACAACAAAGTGGTGAGAGTAACCGCAGTGTAGCAGACTTACTTCAGGTTAGTCGTAATACGATCAACGGATATGTACACCGCATAAAGGCTTTTGATTTAAGTTACGGTGATTTACTTGCCTTGGATGATGCCTCCTTGTATGATCCTTTTCCTAAGGAATCGGAAGTTGACAGCTATCGTTATCGAGAACTGTCGCAATACTTTCCAGCGCAGGGTGCTTGAATTAAAACCCAAACAAATACTCCTTCTCGATAAATACATACACGATTCAAGAGTCCACCTTGTCAAAGGAAACTACAACGAGCTTCTGATCACAAAGAAAGGGATACCAATATGCGTTGAGACCATCAATAGAATGTTACGACCTCTTAAAGGGTTGTCCCCTGCACGTTCGCTCAATGCCTCAACTATTCGTCAAAGTGTGATAGCGAACTGGCTTAATGAGAGCAAATATCCACTTGGAGATGTTCAGCTTCCGGCAGGACATAAGTATCCGAGTTCTACAGAAAAATACCTCAGAGAAGACATTGAAAACAAGCGGAAGTTGATTAATGCGTTTCATCCGCTGGGGTAAAGTGTATTTTGTAAAGTACGAATACTGATTCAAATCGTATTTTGTACAATACAATAAATGCGTAAATTTGTATTATATAAAATACACTATGGAAAGGTTAGTTCAACAATTTTTAAGACGCGTAGGAAATGTATCGACGGACTTTAAGCGGTATTTATTTGATGAGATCAATTGGAACGATCGATTAATTGCAATCAAAGGATCAAGGGGAGTTGGTAAAACAACAATGCTTCTTCAATACATTAAACTAAATAGAGAATTAGATGAGCAAACGCTCTATGTAAGTTTAGATGATATATTTTTTCAAGCACAAACTCTGGTTGATTTGGTTGATGAATTTTATACCAATGGTGGCAAGTTCCTGTATTTAGATGAAGTTCATAAATATGATAATTGGTCAACTGAGATTAAGAATATCTATGACAACTATGATGATTTATACATTGTATTCACGAGCTCTTCTGTACTTGAGATTAATAAGGGGGATGCAGATCTAAGTAGACGTGTTGTAGCTTATGAATTGAAAGGATTGTCCTTTCGAGAATATTTAAACTTAGAAGGAGTAAGAGTGGATTCCAGTTTTGGATTGGAAGATGTTTTGCACAAGCATATGCAAATTGCGCAAGATATTACGACTTCGCACAGAGTTCTAATTCATTTCAAGAAATACCTTGATAGCGGATATTATCCATTTTATAAAGAAGGTGAAGCATCTTATTTTGGAAAAATAAACAATGTGATTAATCTGACAATTGAATCGGATATTCCATCAGTGTATAAAACAGAATTCAAAACGATCAATAAGATTAAACGCTTACTGTATGTTGTTTCAACTTCGCTACCCTATGAGCCAAATATTACAAAATTAGCGCAACAACTCGAAACGACTTCTAGAACTTCGGCATTACAATATCTTGACTATCTGGAGAAAGCGAATTTAATTAGCAGTTTAAAAACGAGTGCCAAAGGGAATAATTACTTAGTTAAACCAGATAAAATTTATCTTGAGAATACAAATTTGATAAAAGCTTTAGGTAGTCAACTTGTAAATGAAGGTACTATTCGCGAAACCTTTTTTAACAATCAATTGAGCGTTAAACACCAGGTAAACACGAGTAAAGAGAGTGATTTTCTTGTTGATACCAAATATACTTTTGAAGTAGGAGGAAGAGGTAAAAAGACTACGCAAATTAAATCACTTGAAAATGCATTTATCGCAGCTGACAACATGGAGATTGGATTTAGAAATAAAATACCGCTATGGTTGTTTGGGATGACATACTAGAGTTAAACGTAATAGTGTAAAATCCAGCGATGTTGACCCGTCTATTCCGATTTCCATTGCCCCACTCAAGTATCTGACAACAAGAAAACTAAAAAGGTCAATCATTTCTGGACTCGGTGGATCAGTTCGTCTGGAATTAACAGCAACGACCAATAAGTACTCGTAATCCATTTTATCCATATTTTTCTCCATGTGACTGATAATTGAGCATAGATCGAAATTGTGGGGAAACAAAAAACCCAACTAACTGATTTACAATTAATTGGGTTCTTTTTAGTGACTCCGGCAGGATTCTAACCTGCAACCGCTGGAGCCGAAATCCAGTGCTCTATACAGTTGAGCTACGGAGCCGAGTCACATACCCTTCGGCACATATTTGTTTTCGTTCCGGTGCTCTATACTCCCGATCGTTATCGGGATGAGCTACGAAGCCTCATCAGACGTACGTAGACGTCGGAAGTGCGGCAAAATTAATAGATCAGCAACAAAAGACAAACAAAAACCGTAAGATTCTATGGCTCCCAACATCAAATCAAATATTTTTGTTCAACCATCGTTACTAGCATACTAACGTTTTACGCATGCGATTACTTCTTGCTTGTATTATAATTTCCGGATCCGTTTCCGCCCAAATCGGTATGGGACAATGGCGATTGCACGTCCCCACAAACCAATGTCACGATGTCGTGGCAACATCCAAGGGAGCCTATGGTGCACTTATCAACGGAGTACTCGAGTACGACTTCTCATCAAACGAAACAAGCATGTGGGACGCAGTGAACGGGCTGTCGGATATCGCGGTAGCATGTCTGGGGTATTCAAGTGCGAACGATGCGGTGTTCATAGGATACGAAAACGGCAACATCGACAAGCTAAAAGGAAGTCAGGTGATCAACATTCCTGCGATTAAACTGGCCGAAATTCAGGGGTCAAAACGCATTTACAAAATCGTAGAGCACAACGGATACATGTACTTCGCAACGGGTTTTGGAATCGTGAAAATCGACCCGCTGAAAAACGAAGTTCGCGATGCGTATTACCCAACAAACGGCAACGCACCGGTAATTGATATTGCGTTTCGCAACGACACCATTTTTGCATTGACCGAAACGCAAATGTACACGGGCGATCTGAACAACATCGCCCTGGCCGATCCAACACAATGGACCATCGATGCGCGTGTACCCCAAATCAACACCCACGCCTATCAGGAGTTGGCAATCGTTCGAAACGAACTGTATCTCCTGTTTAAACACGACGATTACGGTGCTGATACGGTCTATCACATCAACGCATCCGGAATGACGGTTGCTCACCAGGAGCCGTTTTCAATGGAAATAACCTCGATGAGTATTGTCAATGATCAATTGGCCCTACACTTTGACGCTTCCACAGTTGTGTACGATGAGAATTTCAATTACGCATTCACATTGGGAGATTATGGATTTACCGCACCTCGTGTGGCAGAAATGTTCTACCGCGATGGCGTCTATTGGACAGCTGATTTGAATTCAGGCTTCGTTCAGGTGAAAACAACCGGAGTGAAGCAAATTTCATATCCCGGCCCACCCAAAGATGCATTTTACTCCATGGATTGGTCGCAGGGACGTCTGGCGGTTTGTAGCGGAGGAGTGGACGGAAACGTGTCTACGTTCAATACAGGAGGCGTCTACATTTTCGAAAATGAAGAGTGGGAACTGCGGGATGCGTTCAATATGAATCTCTGGCAGGGACAGGATATTTACGATTACCTGTGCGTTGCGATGCATCCGTCGAATCGGGAACAAATGGCGGTGGGGACATTCTCGTTTGTACCGGTTTCCATTATGGACGAAACAGGTCAGGTGATGGATACCTTAACTCCGCAAAACTCATTCATTGAGGCGGCGACGATTGGAGTCGGAAAGTCTCTCGTTACGGCTATGGAGTACGACGCACAAGGCAATTTATGGATACTGAACGGCGGAGGAAACAAACCCTTAAAAGTACTTACCGGAAATGGAGAATGGCAATCGTTCGATATGGGAACTGCCGCGAAAACGAAGTTTTCTGCCAAAATGGTCATTGACAACACGGGAAACAAATGGATGAGTTTCCTGAACAACGGGCTGTATGGCTACTCGGACGGTGGAACACCAACCGATATAGGAGACGACAACTATCAGTACTTCTCCAATGGGGAAGGACTGGGCGCACTGCCGTCGACGAACGTTACGGCACTCGCTGTAGATCATGACAATGAACTTTGGATTGGTACAGATGCAGGATTCGCGGTGTTGTACAACCCGGGAAGTGCAATAGGAGCGTCTTCCGGAGATTACGACGCACAACGTATCAAAGTTGATTTTGAAGGAAACATCGAATATGTATTGGGAGCCACGTACATCACGGATATCGAAGTGGACGGTGGAAACCGAAAATGGTTCGGAACGGCAAATTCAGGATTGGTATTACTCTCCGCCGATGGGTTGGAAATTCTCGAGCAGCACACCATGGAAAATTCACCGTTGATTTCAAATATGATTCTCGATTTACAACTGGATCACAACACGGGAGAACTATTCATCATCACGGATAAAGGGCTGGTTTCCTATCGCACGGATGCCTCGGATGGAAATTCGAATTATTCGAATGTTACTGTGTTCCCCAACCCGGTTCGCCCGGATTTTCATGGCCCGGTTACCATCCAGGGAATCAAAGGAGATTCAGATGTTCGCATTACCGATGCAGCCGGAAACCTCGTGTACGAAACATCGTCAAACGGAGGAACCGCAACCTGGAACGGTGAAAACATTCAGGGGGCGCAGGTAGAAACGGGCGTGTATTTGATTTGGACAGCTCCACGTGAAGGAAAGGGGCGCCATGTGGGAAAAGTATTGGTTGTTCGATAAATGAAAACAGTCGATCAAGGCATCATTCTTCAGCGCCGAACCTATTCTGAAACCAGTTTAATCGTAAAGGCATACACCCGGTCGGGAGGGTTGCAATCCTTCATTTTCAAAGGAGGAAAGAAGAAGGCACACGGCATTTTTCCCTGTTCGCTTAGTGAACTCGAATTCTACGATCGTAACGAGAGTGATTTATTGCATCTGACCTCCGTTTCCAACTACGAATCCCTGGATTTTCCTTTTGATCCGGTGCGTGGAACCATTGCGTTCTTCATAGCCGAAGTGATCCAAAAGTGCGTGCATCCCAACGAACCGGACAAGCCACTCTACGCATTTGTCGAGAATGCCATTAAGGAATTGAATTCGTTGGAAAATGTGCGTCATTTCCCCGTGGGTTTTTTATTTCAACTATCAAATCATCTGGGAGTTCAACCACAGGTGATTCATCCGGAGGGAATGTACTTTAGTCTCGAAGACGGTTTAATTGATCAACATGGACATCGCGCCATTCATGCGGAAACGGGTGAGGGGGTTCGTTTGATCCGAAGTTTGGCCCAACACCATGAAATCTCAGCTTCGAGGGAAGCGAGGGAACACGCCCTGCAAATTCTCCTTCGCTACTTACAATTTCACATTCCGGGGTTTACCCACCCGGATTCGTACGACATCGTCCGGGAAGTACTGCACGATTGATTACCCGTCGTCCGTCTTGATTTCTTTGATAAATACAGAACGCAGATCAAGTCCTTCCATCGGGCTTGCTTCGAAGTTGCGGATTCGGGCGTTGATCATCACCATATGCGTATGGGTAAGCACGGGAATCACAGCTGCCTCATCCACGAGAATTTGATCACACTGTTGCAAAAGCTTTTCGCGGACTTCCGCATTTTTCTCTGAAGACGCATCTTCGAAAAATTTATCGAATTCTGCACTCGTGTATTTGAACAAGTTCTGTGGAGTATTGTGTGCCATGTTCTTTCCGTAAAAAATACTAAGGAAGTTTTCAGGATCAGGATAGTCAGCTATCCAACTCGTAGCCCAGAGCAGAGCCTTGCCACTTCTGATGGCACTCTCGACTTCTTCTCGGGTAGCAGGCTTAACCGATAAGTTGATTCCAAGGTTTTTGTTCAATTGTTCAACAATTCCCTGACACATTAAGTAGTTGCCCGTTCCTTCTTTCGCCGAGGTGTAAATTTCAAGCTCAGGAAAGTCAGATTCATAACCTGCTTCGCTAAGAAGACTCCGTGCTTTTTCCGGATCGAAACGATGTCCATTAATCACACTGTTGTCATACGACTCGCCCATACTTGGAACAAAACCACCTGCCGCATATCCTTCACCTTCGAGCCAATTTTCTATGAGCGATTCACGATCAATTGCAAGGTTGAACGCTTTTCGCACCTGTTTGTTCTTGAATACGTCACTCTCGCAGTTCATACCGATGGAACGCATAGACAAACTCATCTCAGCGTCCATTCGGTGCATTACGTTCTTCCCTTCCTGGGCTTCTTTCAACGTTCCCAAAATGTTCTCGATCTCTTCTACTGGAATCGTCAACACCAGGTCGATGTCACTCTTTCTAAAAGCCATCAATTCGCTTCGCTTGTTCTCGGCATACGTTACAACAACATGTGCAAGGAACGGAAGTTGATTCCCGAATTCGTCCTTTTTCCAATATTCCGGGTTGCGCGTAAGCCGAATTTCGTCTGATTCGAATTTTTCGAGCACAAAAGGGCCGGACCCCACCGGATGCTTGTGGATGTCTTTTCCGTAATGATCAAACGATCTTTTTGATACGATCCCCAGGTAAGGATTGCTCAGGATGTTTTCGAAACCATTATGAGGAGAATTCAGCTGGATCTCTAACGTGTAATCATCGATCACGCGGATACCGCTGACGCCTTTGCTGTCCAATTTCTGCGATTTCTGCGTCGAATCGAAGTAACTCTGCGCTCCGGAAACAATGTTTTTGAGCAGATAACTGATCTTGTTATCATGCAATCCCGAACACGCGAGGTCAAACGTAAACTTTACATCGGAAGCGTTCAATTCACGATCCCCGCCATTGAAGCAATCGTCTTCGTGAAACAGAATCCCTTTGCGAATGTGTATGGTAAACGTTTTCGAATCCGGACTTTCATCGATGGATTCTGCCACAGCATACTCTGTTTTCGCAAGTGCTATGTTATAGGAGATGAGTGGTTCATAAATCTGAGAAAATACGCGCGATGAATGCAAATGATAATTGTATGCCGGAAACAATGAATTCAACTTTTCCGGGGACATAAAGCGAAACTCTCCACCGTATTTTTTGCCGCCTTTCGCAACGAGTTCTTCAGTATCCATAGGTGAATCACCGCAAGCGGAAACCAACAAGGTGGATAGGAAAAGAAGAAAACAATGAGAGAAACGCATCTAATTGAGATTTTTAGAATGTAAACATACAAAATTATCAGCGGGAAACGGCTTAGAAACCAACCTTAGAACGTACCCGGGCCAACACATCGGAAGCAACTTTACGAGCCTTTTCCTGGCCGATTCGCAAAGCGCTTTCAATTTCTTCGGGGTGCTCCATCAAATGTGTGTATTTCGCGCGGGCTTCGGCAAATCTGTCCAGAATGAGTTCAAACAGTTCTTGCTTGGCATGACCATATCCATAGTTCCCCCCTTCGTAGTTCTTGCGCATTTGAGCCGTTTGTTCATCCGAAGCGAGGATTTGATACAATGCAAATGCATTGCAGGTATCTGGGTTTTTGCGGGCCTCCAAAGGTGTGGAATCCGTTTCGATGGACATGATTTGCTTTCGCAATTTCTTCTCAGGAAGGAAAATATCGATGAAGTTGTTGCGGGATTTGCTCATTTTGTTCCCATCCGTGCCCGGAATCAGCATGGTTTCTTCTTTCAGGCTTACTTCCGGAATAACGAATGTTTCCCCCATGCTGTGGTTGAATCGACTTGCCACATCCCGGGTAAATTCCAGGTGTTGGCTCTGGTCTTTTCCAACGGGGACAATTTCTGCGTCGTACAGCAAAATATCTGCTGCCATTAGGATCGGATAGGTAAACAAACCGCTGTTTACGTCTTCCAGACGATCTGCTTTGTCCTTAAAACTCGTCGCCAGTGCAAGTCTCGAATACGGGAAGTAACATAGCAAATACCAGGTCAATTCGGTGACTTCCGGCACATCACTTTGACGGTAAAATACACTGTTTTCGGGATTCAAACCAAACGACAACCACGTCGCTGCGGTTGAAAGCGTATTCCGGCGCAGGGTTTCGCCATCTTTGATCTGGGTGAGTGAATGCAGGTTCGCGATGAAAAAATACGATTCGTTCGAAGGATCGTTCGCCATTTCTATAGCAGGAAGAATCGCTCCCAGGATATTCCCCAGGTGTGGAGTCCCTGTGCTTTGAACACCGGTGAGAATGCGTGCCATGTTGAGGTCTTTTTAGGGTGCGAAAATAAGGATTTTACAAGGATTTCTTCACCGCTTGCGGATTTTCATATCTTTGGCGACGTGCGAGTTGTAACGGGTATACCATCACTGATCTTTAAGCTATATGTTGGAGTGTTTTTTTTCACTTCCGGGCTGATTCTCTACCCGATCATTTACCCTTTTCTCTTCAGTGTAAAAAACAAGAAAAAAGCATTTCAGATTTTCGTTTTTTGGAGCTGGTGGCTGCGCATTATGTGCTTTTTTCATGTGAAAATTGACCGGAAAGCACCGCTACCCGAAGGACCGTACATCATTTTGGCGAATCACCAATCTTACCTGGATATCTTCCTGATGTATTCCATTCTTCCCGGGCATCCGTTTTTGTTCCTCGGGAAACGGGAATTACTGAAATACCCAATTGTCAGAACGTACTTCACAAAGTTGAATATTCCGGTATATCGCCGTAGCCGGGTGAAGGCTGCCAGGTCGCTAATCCGCGCAAAGCAAGAAGTGAAAAATGGCTGGTCAATTGTAATTTTTCCCGAGGGAGGAATCCCGGATGTCAATCCAAAAATGGTTCGGTTTAAAGGAGGAGCATTTATTCTCGCAAAACAGCTAGGAATTCCAATTGTACCGATGACTTACCTGAACAATCACCGCTTGTTCTCTGATCCGGAGCAGTTATTGGGTACTGCGCATCCCGGGACATCGAAAGTTGTCCTTCATCCGTATATTTCGGCAGACGAAGTGAAGGAAACAACCATAAAGGAACTTTCGAATCGTTGCTTCAAAATCATTGAAGCCCCATTGAAGAAACGATACCCCGATTTGTAATTCCGGATTGCCTATCTTTGCCCCATGAAAATTTCCGAAGAAATCGTTGACCACATTGCTCACCTTGCTCGTCTTGAGTTCGAAGGGGAAAGCAAAAAAGCCATCCTGGCAGACATGGAGCGCATCATCGGGTTCATGGATAAACTTCAGGAAATGGATACGGAAAATGTAGAACCGCTCATTTTCATGTCGGAGGAGGTCAATCGGCTGCGCGAAGATGAATCCAAAGTGACAATTTCACAGGAAGAAGCGCTGAAAAATGCCCCTCGGAAGGATTCAGATTATTTTCGTATTCCCAAAGTTTTGGATAAGAAGCAGGTTTTCGAGTGATCTGGAATTTTTCGGGGTCAGTTCGAGCGATTTGCGCGTAACAAATTGCATCAGGAGCGGACCGGAATGAAATGGAGAACAACGTTTCCCGAAGTCTGTGCATAACCCACAATCCGGGAGCTTCAGCACGCGAATCCCCTTAAATTATCGCAAGATTCAATTGAATCTTGCGGAAAATGACCCAACCGACGGTCCATCATTCGAACAAACCGCTTTGCACAACTCAATTGCCTCGTTCTTGATACCTGCTTACAAGGAAGACTCGAACAGACAGAAATGAACATTCCGGGAAGCCTGTTATTCAATAGCCCGGCATCGATTTCGTCATACCTTAAAAAAACAGTCGTATCGCACCGTTAAAAATTCCTTCGAATAACTGCATGTCGCATGTTTTCGGAGCGTATGTTCATGTATCTACAAGATGTAGGCCCTGTTTTGTCGTTACGATTATCGGAAGAGAAATGATTGAAATGCTCAAAAACCTTGCATTTTTAACCCTAAGAAATTGGACCAATTCCCGTTAATGGCAGGTGTTGCAGGCTTTTTAAGGATCGACTATTTAAAACTCCAATCGTATTGGTCAATTTCGCTTACACATGCCGTGAGTAAATCAATGCTGCCTTGAACATCTTCCTTATGTGCCATTTCAATCACCTGGTGCAAGTGACGCGTGGGAATGGAAACCGCCCCGGCGATTGATCCTCCTCCCGTCATTCGTTGAATTCCTGATGTGTCGGTTCCTCCCGCAGTCAGGATTTCTGATTGCCATTTGATGGAATTTTTGTCTGCAATTTCCTTCATGAATTTCACCATGCGGTAGTCGCAGATGGTAGACGCATCCATGATTTTGATCGCAGTTCCTTCACCCAGTCGTGTGATCATTTCGTGCTCAGCCGCACCGGGCAGGTCGAATGCGATGGTTGTATCGAGTCCAAAACCAAAGTCCGGATTGATACGAAGAGAAGACACGTTTGCTCCCCGAATTCCCACCTCTTCCTGAACGGTAAATACCCCGTATACATCATAAGGAACTTCCTGGTCTTTTAATTTGCGCAGCGTTTCGATCAAAATGAACACAGCCAAACGATTATCGAGCGATTTTCCGTTAAAACAATCGCCCATTTCAATGAATTCCCGCTCGCGCGTAATCGGATCACCCACGGAGACAATTTCCTTCACTTCCTCGGCACGCATTCCCGTATCAATGAAGTAATCCTGGATTTTTGCAACCTTGTTGCGCTCGTCAGGTGTCATTACGTGAATGGGCTTTGAAGCCATCACTCCGATAATGTCCTTTTTGCCATGAACAATGACGCGTTGCGCCGTGAGTGTTTTGGGATCGAATCCTCCCAGGGTATGAAAACGAATGAAACCCTTGTCATCGATGTGCGTTACAATGAATCCGATTTCATCCATGTGAGCGCCAATCATCACTCGTTTATCACCCTTTCCGCGTTTGATCGCATAGACGTTCCCCATGTTGTCGACTTCGACGTTGTCGACCAGAGGAGTAACCTCTTTAATGACCAATTCGCGCACACGTTGCTCAAACCCCGGAACTCCCGGAGTGGTGCAAATGGTATCCAGTAATGACGTGTTGATGCTCATGTTTCTTTTTGTGTAAAAGTAATCAAAAGCGCCAGGTGTATCGTGAAATTGTAGATACCTTTGTGGCATGTGGAAAGTCCTCGCAATTCTGATGGTTGTTGTTGTCGGAGTATTTGTCGCATATCAGTATACAAAGCCGGGTGAAAAGCCACTTCCCATATACAATCCGGTGGATTTGAACGAGGAAATGGTAGATCCCGAAATGCTTCGATTGGGCTACGGCCACAGGATCGGAACGTTCTCATTTACCAATCAAATGGGTGAA
>JAURNA010000178.1 GCA_030830385.1 Crocinitomicaceae bacterium
CGTAACCTCCCAATTTGAACAGCATTTCCGGT
Organism: Crocinitomicaceae bacterium; assembly: GCA_030830385.1. Classification (GTDB taxonomy): domain Bacteria; phylum Bacteroidota; class Bacteroidia; order Flavobacteriales_D; family Crocinitomicaceae; genus UBA4466. The sequence goes on from JAURNA010000178.1 coordinate 33, forward strand.
CGGTCCTGGACTTTCCTCTCGGATCTACCCGAATGATTCGACCCGGAGCGATGATCAACCTTCTTGGAAGTGAAGGCGAAGTTGGAACAGCCAGATACGAGGGACTTGAAGCCGTCATGCAGGAAGAAGCCGCATACGTTCATCTCTACGGAAAAGCCGAAACCAAACCCAATCGGAAAATGGGACACATCACAGTAACCGGTGATTCCATCGATTCGGCCAAAGAAAAAGCCCAGCGAATCAAAGCCTGCTTTCGCATTGTAGCTCATTAGAACGGAACGCCGTTTTTTGTCGCTTTGCCAAACACAGCTTGAACTTTCCAGTTACAAACATTCGGTGTAACGCTCATCGGGATACATTGTACGCGACAAACCCTTATCTTTGCGCAAGCAACACCCCTGTTATGAGAATTTGCCGAAGAGAAACCTTCAACGCAGCACACCGGTTATTTCGCCCAGAATGGGACGACGATAAAAACATGGAAGTTTTCGGAAAGTGCAGCTATCCCAATTATCACGGTCACAACTACGCGCTTGAGGTTTGGATTGATGGTCCTGTTGATCCGCTGACAGGTTTTGTAATGGATCTCAAGGCACTTAAGTACATTATTCAGCAGGAAGTTTCCGAGCGATTTGATCACCGAAACCTCAATTTGGACTGCCCTGAATTTGAAGCAATCATCCCAACAACAGAGAACATTGCTATGGTCATTTGGAATCTGCTCAGACCTCATATTCCCGAGAATATGCAATTGGAAGTTCAACTCTCCGAAACGGAAAAAAATAAAGTTGTCTATGATGGAAATAGGTGATAAAGCCCCCGATTTTGCTCTGCGCGATCAAAATGGAACGCTACACGACTCTTCGGAAATTTATGGCCGTTACCCCATCGTGCTTTTCTTTTATCCCAAAGATCACACTCCGGGCTGCACACAAGAGGTCTGCGCTTTTCGGGATGTCTCCGAAGATTTCCATGCATTAGGGTGTAAAATCTACGGGATATCCGGAGATAACCAACGATCTCATCAGCGATTTGCTACGAAATTCAACCTCAACTACCCACTCCTTTCAGATAAGAAAAAACAGCTTAGACGTGCTCTCGGTGTTCCGGGAAAACTATTAGGTCTCATTCCGGGAAGAGTTACCTACGTCATTGACAAAAACGGAATCATCCGACACATTTTCGATTCCATGTCCAACCCCATTGGTCATACTGAAGAAGCGTTAAAAGCTGTTAAAGAATTGTCATAGCGTACCCCCCCGGTACACTTTTTGAACGATTGAGGTTATGAAATACCTCCCCATCCTACTGATGTTGTTTGCGCTGTCTTGCAATAGTCAATCCGAAACTCCACAAGCAACTACTGCCGTTGAGGAACAACTCCATTCCGTACACGGGCAAAAACCTTCGGCTGTCGAGCGTTACTATCTAGCGCACAAAAATGACAGCCTTCCCTCAAAATCCCTCGGTACTGTTTCCAATGGAAGTATTGAAAACGCAACGCTTCTACCCTTCCGAGGTGAGAATTACAGGTATTTTGATACCGCCAGTTATCTTGGAGGGCGAGCATTCATGAACAACCGGGTTGCAGCGACGCTCGAAATGTCCTACGATTCACTTGCTAAGCTAAATCCGGATCGAAACTACTGCTACATGGAGTGCTCGAATCAGCACGGTGGTAAACTTTTCCCTCATCACACGCATCAGAATGGGTTAAGCGTAGACTTCATGAGTCCAATGATTTCGAACAACGCGGCATGTTATGATCTTGACGAGCTTGGTGCGGGACATTATTTCATTGATTTCGATGATCGGGGTACGTACGAAGACAATCCTGAAATTTCCATCGACTTCAACCAAATCGCCCTGCACCTGCTAATTCTTCAGTCGGCAGCACAGAAAAATGGCCTCCTGATTGAAAAAGTGATTTTCAAAATGGAACTCCGCGACGAACTTTACGCTTCCCCGTATGGACCGGAATTGAGGAAGAGTGGAATCTACATCACGAGAAACCTTACTCCTCTCATCAATGGCTTGCACGACGACCATTATCACGTGGATTTCAGACTGAAATAATCTTACTTGACGTAATCCTGCTTGTGCACGAGCATGTACTGGTCGTTGTCGAGCTTCAGATACCCCTGTTCGTACACAAATACGTATCGCGCGCCTTTCCTGGTCGTGTATTCATTTGTGAAGTAGTGGAAATTAAATCCTTCCTCGGCCAATCGGATGCCGTCTACGGTCTTTTTACCCGTCGGATTCAATGCGGCAAGAATGCGTCGATTTTTGCGGAGAATATTGTTCACACGTCGAACGTAATTCGTAGCATCTTGATTCAAACGATTATTGAACGTATTTCGCCAGTAATCAGAACAGAATTTTTGATCCTTTCTGCCTTTCAATACCTGTCCGCATTCTTTACACCCGCGTTGTTCCATCTCCTTTTAAAACAAGGAATTTCCTAAAACAATGTTAACATTAATTAACAGCAAAATCAAGCCTTTCAACCCTTATCTTTACATTTTTGACCGATCAGAAAATTAGTCTATGCTCGATCCTTCGAACAACCCCATGAACCCGGCGGAAGCACTTCGGGTACTCAGCGAACAGATACACGCCGAATCCGCTACAATCACCAAATTGAGAGAAGAAGTTTCCAAGGTGATTGTCGGTCAGCAATACATGCTCGATCGTCTGTTCATCGCATTACTCACAGATGGACACGTTTTGCTGGAAGGAGTTCCTGGACTGGCAAAAACACTCGCAATCAAAACACTATCGGATGCCATCAACGTGGAATTCAGCCGAATCCAGTTTACCCCTGACCTGCTCCCCGCCGACGTTACAGGAACGTTGATTTACAACCAAAAAAATGAGGGGTTCACGGTCAAAAAAGGACCTGTTTTCGCCAACTTCGTCCTTGCAGATGAAATCAACCGTGCACCGGCCAAGGTTCAGAGTGCATTGCTGGAAGCCATGCAAGAACGACAAATTACGATCGGAGATCAAACCTATCCTCTGCCGCATCCGTTTCTCGTACTCGCCACGCAGAACCCAATTGAACAGGAAGGAACCTATCCACTTCCGGAAGCGCAAGTTGACCGATTTATGCTGAAGGTAGTTCTCGACTACCCAACGAAAGACGAAGAGCGACAAATCATCCGATCAAATGTGCGCGAAGAAGGATTGACGAGTGCAGAACAAGTGGCGACGATTGAAGACATCGAACGAGCGCGAAAATTGGTGAAACGCGTCTACCTCGACGAAAAAATAGAGCAATACATCGTGGATTTGGTGTATGCCACGCGGCAACCGGGTGAAGTTGGTCTGAGCTATCTGGACCCGATGATCGGATTCGGATGCTCACCTCGGGCAAGTATTAACTTGGCACTCGCATCCAAGGCCTATGCCTTCCTTCAGGGAAGAGCTTTTGTAATCCCTGATGATATCCGCGCAATTGCCTACGATGTGATCTGTCACCGTATAGGCCTGACCTACGAAGCAGAGGCAGAAAACATGAGCGCACGGGATATTGTCGATAAAATTGTCGAGAAGGTAGAGGTTCCGTAATCGGATAGCATGGAAACGAAGGAACTCCTCAAAAAAATTCGACGCCTTGAAATAAAAGCCAAGGGATTAACACGGCATATTTTTTCCGGGGAGTATCAATCTGCGTTCAAAGGACGCGGAATGACCTTTAGCGAAGTCCGTGATTACACCCTGGGAGATGAAGTCAGAACCATTGACTGGAACGTTACCGCGCGATTCAATAATCCTTACGTAAAAATATTCGACGAGGAACGTGAGCTCACGGTTATGCTCATTATCGACGTTTCAGGATCCGAACAATTTGGAACCAAAAACAAAACGAAAAAAGATCTGGCACTTGAAATTAGTGCTGTACTCGCTTTCTCCGCACTCAGCAACAATGACAAGGTAGGGGCGATTTTCGTTTCTGACCGGGTTGAACGCTACATAGCACCTGACAAAGGCCGCAAACATGCGTTGATCATTCTTCGGGAGCTTATCGAATTGAAGCCTGAAAGTACAGGCACGGACATCAGTGCCGGACTCAAGTTCTTCCGAAATACGCAAAAGAAACGCAGCATTGCATTCGTCATTAGTGATTTTATCGATGACAACGATTTTGTCGAAGGCCTCAAGGTAACACGAAGAAAGCACGACATGATCGCCATTCGCCTTTTCGACCCGTCAGAAAGAGATTTACCGTCAATGGGAATCGTACAATTGTACAATGCCGAGACGGGTGATACAACCTGGGTGAATTCATCCAGTGCACGAGTGAGAGAAAGGCACCGAAAGAACTTTGAAGAGTTCGAAGAAAATCTGTTCAACGAGTTTAAAAAATGTGGAATCGACTATGCATCGATTTCAACCGACGACGATTTCATCATGCCGTTGGTACAATTGTTCCAAAACCGATGAGTGTTCGATGGCATCATATCGTTGTGCTGATGTGCACTGCCTTTAGGGTTCATTCGCAGGAACTTTCGGCTGCCATTTCGGACAAAGAAATACGCATTGGTGTTCCCATTACACTAACCTACTCGGTAAACGTAAATTCAGGCGATTCCATCGTGTTCCAGCAGGAACAAAATACAATTAGCGGACAAATCGTCGGTGCGGGAGGATCGCTATCGAACAAGGTCATTGAGGTGGAAATTGCAGATGCATTTCGTGATACATTCGTGGTAAAAAATGGAAAGTCCACATGGTCAGGTCAATATGTAATCACATCCTGGGACGAAGGCCAGATCCGAATTCCGGGGCCGGATATTATCATCAACGATTCTACGTTCTATTTCGAAGATCTTGAATTCACCTGCGTACTCGTCGCCAAGGACAGTGTTGACCTCTACGACGTAAAAGAAGATTATGAAGAGATTCCTGACCCTCCAATGGGTTATCGGATCCGCCGTTTGCTGAAAAACAATTGGTGGTGGATGGCATTCCTGGTGCTGGGAGGGATTACCTACCTCTTGGTTCGACGATACCGAAAAAAGAAAAAGAAGGCACCGGTACCCAAACGCCTGGTATCCCTGAAAGAGCGAACACTCATGGCCATTGACGCGCTCGATGCGGAGCGCATGTGGGAACGAAATCGTCTGAAAGAACACTTCGTAGAACTTTCGTATATACTTCGCTCCTACCTCACAGGACGTTATGGAATTTCGCTACTGGAAAAAACAACACTACAAATAAAAATATTATTGAGGGAGAAAGGCCTGAGCGACGACACCATCGAAGTCATCGCCCGGATACTTTCTCAATCAGATATGGTGAAATTCGCTAAATCCAACCCAGATGTGGCAGCCATATTGAAACAATCTACGCTCGCCCGACAGGTCGTTGCAGAAACAAGCCCACTCGATTTCGATAATGTTGACTAACTGGAACATAGCATTTTGGGAATACGAGTACTTCGCCCCGGACTGGCTCTGGCTACAACTGCTGGTTCCAGTGTTGTTGGTTTTGGGCTACATCTTAGAGCGGAACCGCAGAGGAAGCGTCAAGTTCACGCGCAGTTCACGTGAGCAACACCGCATGGGTAGTGCATGGATCGCACGGATTCGTGAAGTTCACGTTCTCATGTATGGAATGATTGCAGCCCTTCTGGTTTTTGCACTTGCCAAGCCCTTCCATTGGGATATACATGAAGACTACGACCGTGATTATAAAGACGGAATCGATATTGTGCTCACCATCGATGTCTCCGGCTCTATGCTCGCTCAGGATTTTCGTCCAAATCGTCTGGAAGCTGCAAAAAATGTGGCAAAGGAATTTGTGAATGGAAGAAGGGGCGATCGAATTGGCCTGGTGGCATATGCAGGAGAAGCCTACACCGCCTGCCCTCCAACCCTGGATTACAATATACTCAAGCAGCAAATCGATAACATTAACGGAGACTTTATCGAGGGAGGAACCGCGATTGGAATTGGGTTGGGAACAGCAGTAACGCGACTTCGCAACGACTCCATTGTCTCTAAGGTGATTATTTTGCTCACAGACGGGATCGATGAGGGAAGTTCAATTACTCCAATGATGGCGGCTGAACTCGCAAAGGCCAAGAACATTCGGGTGTATACCATTGGCGTAGGAAGCACAGGAGAAGCAATGTCACCCGTTTCCACGCCGTTTGGCATCCGGATGGAGCCGTCGATCGTAGAAATCGACGAAGAAACCCTGAAAAAAATCGCAGATAAAACAGGTGGTACATACTTTCGCGCTACTGACGAGGAAAGCCTGCGATCCATCTACAAGGAAATCGAACGATTGGAAAAACGTAAAATGGAGGATCAGCATTTTCAATCCGAACCGCCATCAAACCCTCAGGCATTTTTGAATTGGGCATTCATAATCGCCCTGTTGATCTGGGGATCAAATTACCTGGTATTCCGAATCTATGAGTAAGCTCAAGTACACATATCGTTTGCAACTCGTAATGATCGGAATCGCCATTTGGGAAATCATTTTCTGGGTCACATATTTCGTGTTGATAAACGCACTGGGAGCGTTCAGTTCACAATACATCGGAGAACGACTTGCGTACAAGTATGCGGGCAACCTGTATGCTCTGTTGCTACTGATTCCAATGGTTACCGCGTTCGTATGGATGCTCTACAGGCACAACCGAACCGTTGAAGCATCCCGTGGAGTCGCAAAATCCTACTTGAGACCCGTGTCGTCCATGAGTGCATTCATCAGGTTTTTCTTTTTCCGGAATATGTTCGTGTTCCTGGTCATAGCAATGGCACAACCGATTTTCGGAACAAAAAAGGTAGCCGGAACGAGTGAGTCACTTGAGCTTGTTGTTGCACTTGATATTTCGAACTC
>JAURNA010000179.1 GCA_030830385.1 Crocinitomicaceae bacterium
CAATGTTCCGTTCCTCTCCTGTAAGTGCATTTACGAGTGATGACTTACCCACGTTCGGTTTTCCGACGATGGTGATGTGCGGCAAATGATCTTCCTCGCGCCCGGCGGGATCCTGCTTGTCGAATTCTTTGACGATATCATCCAATAATTCACCTGTACCTCCGCCGTTTGTGGCTGAAATGTCGTAAACATCTCCTAATCCCAATGACCAGAATTCGGAGGAAAGCCCAACGCGTTCCGTGTTATCGACTTTGTTTGCAGCAATGAAGATTTTCTTTTCCGATTTGCGCAGCAATTTGGCGACGGCTTCATCCAAATCGACGATCCCTGTCATTACATCCACCATAAAAATGATGATGTTCGCTTCTTCGATGGCAATTTCAACCTGTTTCCGGATTTCGCCTTCGAATACATCTTCGGAACCTTTGACGTATCCGCCCGTATCAATTACCGAAAAATCATATCCATTCCATTCACCACGACCATACAGACGATCGCGGGTTACACCACTGACTTCTTTCACAATGGCGCGTCTGGACTCTGTGAGTCGATTAAAAAGTGTTGACTTTCCGACATTCGGACGTCCCACAATGGCAATGATGTTGGACATGGATTCAATTTACGTTGCAAAGAAACGAAGAATTTCACGATTCGCGTATTATCCCCGTATCTGCTCGAAATTGCCGGGCCTACTTTTTCACGACGAGCTTCCGCACGGTGTACTGTCCGTTGGTAGTTACGTGAACGAAGTACACTGCGGATGTCAGCCCTTTCAAATCAATGGATGAAGAAGTTGCACCCGATGGTACAGATTGGGATTGCACCCGCTTTCCATCCATGCTCACCAACTCAACGTGTGCTCCCTCCGTTAGCTCCTGACCAAAGAACAAGGTCGTTTCACCAGAAGCCGGGTTGGGTACCATTGTCAGCTGCAAAACGGTCGATTCATCAAGTCCTGCAGTTGAATACGCTTCCATGTTGATGTTGTCGATGTACATGTTGTTTCCATACCCGCAGATATTGATGAAGCGAAGTGAAACTTCGCTGCCGATGTATGAGGTCAAATCGATGGTGTCGTTACGCCAGTGATTCGGAGACGTTGGCTCCCAATCATCCCATGAATTCGGCCCGGTTGCCAGGCTCTGTCCATTCTTGAAATAGACTGTATTGTAGGAAACACGACAATCAGAGGAAGCATCCACTTGCAAGTCATCTGAGTAGATTGAACTGTATTGACGGTATGCAACATCGAATGTCAGGTAAGCGAAGGCCGGCATTTGAAATCCGGATAGATCGTATGTAATTAGCTCTATGGCGTCTCTCTCACCATTCACACTGTACGAGTAATTGTTTATCCATGCTACGGTCGTCTGTCCTCCGGTGGAACCGGTAACCGTGATATCCTCCCAGGTCATATCATCATCGGGATTGTCAACTGCGGTAACGTATTGCGGTGGCCATGCTCCTTCGAAATCTTCACTCACCGGGAAGGCAGAAGTTGGTATACTTACAGTAATGATTTGGATGATTGTATCGTTGCAACGTGTACTGTCGCTTGTGAGACCGGTCCATATCTTCAGTGTGTGAGTAGGGTTTGTAGATAAATCAATTGGTGTTCCAAATGTATGCGTACCTGTACCTCCGGCGGTTATGAGTCCGTTATAGGTTTCGCTGACAATCGGTTCGTTATTAAACTGATAGTACACAGGGAAATTCGATTCTGTGTTGAGTCCCAGATTTTCAAGATGAATGGTAACCTCCGAAGAGGTTACTCCATCACAGACTTCAAACATGTCTTCGGGTTTTTGGATGCTACTCACTCCAACGTCGTTATCAGATGTACATTCCAATACGCAGAATGTGCTACCGTATCCTCCCGGATAATGGATAGCAATCTGGCGGGTACTGCGCAGACCGTTTGGCCCGGTTGCACGGGCAGAAAACCACTGTGGATCTGCCAGGTCCGGAACAACAACTCCAAATTCAGTGGCTGCAGTACTGCTGATCGAGTCCATGTATTTCTGGCCGAGCATGAAGACATCATAGCCCGTCGCTCCGGGAACAGAATCCCAACGCAGTACAATCGTGTTTGTTGCAGTACAAATTCGGAATATTTCAATGTTTAGAGGTCTTGATACAATGCTGAAATTGGCATCGCTTTCATCACTCGCTCCCCCACGCGAAATGCGTATACGAGCTTCTCCTGTTATCGTGTTTGGAACGTTCCAGTCATAGAATCGTTCTGAACCTCCTGCCGTCGTTGAAATTGTGTTCCACGTTCCACCGTTGTCTTCTGTGTATTCGATGGTGAAATCGCCCAATCCGTCGTCGTAGGCATCCCAGTGAATTTGTTCCGTGGTGCCGGGAACTAATCCTTCGCCACCCATTGGGTGAATCACGGTGATATCTTCTGTGAGGAATTCGTAAACGACATCGTACTCCTGGGGTCCGAAAGGAACCGTTGTTCCGGCAACATCCAGTGCGTAGGTTCCCGGAGCTGGATTGTCGATGGCAATTTGTTCAACATTGTTCAGGTGATCTGTGCCGGTTCCTGCAGGTGCTGAAAGTGCTACTGTAGTGGGGGTGTGGTCCAATAACCATGGCAAGTGCGCGCCACTTCCCGGATCTGTAATTACAGCATCGAGGTCGTTCACGAGAGCGGTCGCTGCTGCGGTTGATCCTTCTTTATCCGCCCAGTAGACCATGATTTTTGCCCGAAGCACATTCTCCGGAATGGTAATCATGTGGGTATTTGTGTCTCCCTGTGAAACGCTATCATTGAAATAGCGATTGTCTTCAAGAAGTGTCACGGCTTTTAATGCGTTGACCTTACCCCAGCCAAATATGAAGTCCGGGCCGTCGTTGCCAAGATCGTTTGCCGTATTGAGCAAGGTAGCTTTCAAGAGAGCCGATCTTGCCGTCTGTCCACCGTTGAGTTCGCGATATGCCTGGTGTAACTGTGCAAGTACTCCGGCTATTCCCGGAGCCGCAGCTGAGGTCCCCCCTCCGGGTTCGTAATTGTTATCCGGGTCTGTTGAAACCTGATCGGTACCGTGGGCGGCAATGTCCGGCTTGATACGTCCGTCATTTGCGGGTCCACGACTACTTGATGTTTCGATGACGTCATTTCGTCTCAGGTTTGCCGTTGTGATGACATTTTTGCCCATTTTATGACCGCCGGTGATGTTTCCCCATTGTGATCCTGCTCCATAGCCGCAATCCAAGTTGTTGGAATTCCCTGCTGAGAATACCTGAATGAGTGTGGGGTTTTCATAAATGTCCTCATCCACCTGATGAGTCAGTGGTGTGTAGCCATCATTGCAGCCGTTACTGTATGAAGATGAATAGAGGAGTACATTGCTGTCAGTGTGCAGGGAAACAGGACCGAGGTTGCTCGTGGTATACTGACGAATGTGCATGTATGCGCCGGGTGCCATTCCGCGATAAATTGGATTTAGGTTCCCGGCTCCACCGGCAATTCCTGCTACCATATCTCCATGTGCTCCGGTAAAATCGCTTGCAACATCATCTTGATTCAGGCGATTTTGAAAATCGATGTGCGGTCCAACATAACCGTCGTCATTAATAGCAATGTTTACACCCGTGCCGTCATAATTGCGCGCGCCGTAGTAGTCTCTATTGATTGCATTCGAACGGTGGAGGTAACGCCCCTCGTCCGATTCCGGAGTTCCCGGATCGGGAATTACGTCTACGAACTTGACAAATGCATATTCGACAATGGTTTGAATTTTTTCCGGAGAAGCTTCGATGAACGCTGTTTTGTCTCGCTCGGAAGTCTGAACAATGGTGATTCCGTCTTTTTGAAGCACGTCTTCCACTGATTGTAAAGTTAAGGGGTTGTAAAACGATACATACAACTTAATGTTGCTTCCGGAGAGCGACCAATCCGGGTAGTTTGCATCCTGGATGCGCTGCGATTGCTTGTAGGTAAGTTCGATGGGTTGAATGCTTCGAATTCCAAGGTCAGCGAAATCAGCCGTTGAATTTTCCGAGATGGAAGCGATGAACGTAACGTTTGGAATGTACTCCAGGAGTTCAATTCCGCTAGTTGACAGTTTTGCCTGATCGCTTTCTGTGGGAATTTCATAGAATTGGATGAACTGATGTGTTTTTCCTTCCCAAAAATTAGATTCCTCGATGCTTTCCAGTGTGAATTCATTCACATTTTCTGAAAATTCACGGGTTCCCTTGAGGAAGTTTACGGTGTAATTCTGCGCTGATGTGCCAAATCCAAGTGCACTTACGAGCAATGCAGTGTAAAGTCTTTTCATTACGTTTGATTAGCGGTGTAACCACAAGTTAATCAGTATCTTCTGGTTGTCCAAGAACGTGTC
>JAURNA010000180.1 GCA_030830385.1 Crocinitomicaceae bacterium
ACAGCTGAAGACTTTTCGTATTACTCGCAGGAAATTCCCGTTTGCTTCTTCCGCCTGGGCGTAAGAAATGAAGCCATGGGAATCGTTCATGGTGTTCATCATCCCCAATTCGATATTGACCCTGAATCGTTAAAAAATGGTATCGAATTGCTATCGCTGGCTCCATTTTCCTAAATTTAGGAAGGAAGTGAAACCCATTTTGTATACCGTGTTTTGTACGCTCTTCCTTCTCGCATGCGAGGAGAAGAACCCCCTTCCCGAAGTGGATGCAGGTGACGTGCGCAACATCGGTTTACTCTCAACAACGGAATACACAGTCGGAAAAGTAATCGTCGTGAACGATTCCGCAGTTGAATGGTACGAATTTGGCGACCGAAAAATCCTGATTAGTTGTCATGCAAAAGTGAAGGCCGGTATTGACCTGAAAGAGCTGAAGGATGGCGCTATTAAAGTGGTCGGAAATACCATCAAAATTGAGCTTCCTCCTTCCAAAATCACCTCGTTCACCATGGATCCGGGGGATATACACACCGAAATGGAGGATATCACGGGGTTCCGGAATGTTTTCACCCAAGAGGACAAGAATGCCTTTATGCGACAAGGAGAAGAATCAATCCGGGATGAACTCGACAACACAAATATTCTGAAGGACGCCGAAGACAATGCAGTGGCATTCCTCGTTGATTTTTATACCCAACAGGGCTTTGAGAAAGTAATTGTAAAAAGGGAATCGGATAAACAGTAATGAACAACCAGAAGCGTTTGATCATAAACCTCGTTATTTTGACTGTAGTGGGCACGCTCGGCTACTTCGCCTACACCTGGATTTCCGGTTCAGCAGACGAAGAACTCAAAATTCAAGAAACCGAAAATAACATTCAATCCATTCGCACCATCGCTGAAATCAGCACCGTGAATTACCGGGATGAGGTCGTGATTGATAGTGTTGAGTATTACGATACACCCGCGAACATTTACAATCCACTGGACTGGTACAGGAAGTACAATCGCGACGTGAAGCGACGTTTGACGCTAATCATCAAAGGTGATATTCGTTACGGACTTGATGTAGCGGATGAAAATTTCTCCGTAGAAAGCACGGAAGACTCCCTGAAAATCGTCCTACCCGAACCGACATTACTGGATGTCATCCTTTCACCGAACCGGACCGAAGTTTACAAGGAAGAGGGAACGTGGAACGACAATGAGCGCAAGCAGATGGAAATGAAGGGCAAGAAAAAGCTCATTTCCAATGCCGAAAAGTTCAAACTGAAGGAAAAAGCACGCGAAAATGCGTTAGAACTGCTAAATTCGATGATCAAAACAAATAAAAAAATCAGCATTCGATTTGAATAGAATTTTGCTCATATCAGCATTCACGCTCTCATTGATGTCTTGTGATAAGGTGGAGCAGTCAAAAAAAAAACTCGACGGCATCTGGACAATCGTTTCGTACGAATACACAGATTCACAGGGTTTCAATTATTATCCGGAAGTAAACGGTAAACTCTTTTTCGAAAACTGCGAAGGCAACCCATGCGCCTATACCATAGATATCCGTTTTACGCACAGTGTTGCCACGGGTGAACGAGTTGAGCAGGGAACCTACACTCTTGATGAGAAAGGGGAGATTATGGATTTGGTTCAAATTCTACCCGGAGGCCAAACCATCAACAAACCCAACAATAAAATCCTGTTGCTAACCAGAAACGATTTAAAAATTCAGTACTCCGAAAGTGGCGCTACGCACGAGTATATTTTTGAGAAATAGATTCGTTTAAGGCCATTCGATCCGTTTGAACGCTACCGCAGCTTCATCCGGTACGTGACAAACCGGGTCAACATTCTCATCTTCAATTTCAACAATGATTTTGCTACCATCCAGCTTTCTCCAAAGCTTGTTTGGGTTGTCCTGCCCCAGCTTCAGAGCAGGTATACAACAAACCAACGAAAGAGGGGCGATTTTGTTGACCGGTTTTGAAACGATGGATTTCGCTTCTCTGTTTCATCTGACGATTAACATCTTCGCAAAAATCAATCCCGTATCACGGTAACGTTCCCATGCTTCTCTATAAATTCGCCGTTGACCATAATGCCGGAAATTTTGTAGAAATAGACACCATCATTGACTCGATCTCCATTCATCGTGGTACCGTCCCACAGAATAACACTCGAACTGCCGTACACCTCTGAGACGATATCCCCCCAACGGTTCAATATTATGAGATCATAGGTGTCGAAGATCGGAACAGGCAACGTGAAAAACTCGTTGATGTCGTCATCGTTGTCCGTAATCACATTTGGCAATTCGAAAAAAGCGGTTACTATAACGGTATCTACATAGGTATCACTACAACCATTTTCATCCACAACTGTGAGTGTTACCGGATAGCTTCCCGGAAGCTCAAATACGTTGATAACGTCGTTGGGGGCGCTTTCTGTGAAGATCGTATCCGACATGTTCCAATTCCAGGAAATGATCGTTGCATCGGAAGATGAACCTTCATCGAAATAGAAATTTGCTCCCATTGGGGCTTTTTCCGGAATCGGGGTAAAGAACGCATTGACATTTGAGAAAACAACATTGATGGGCACCAACGTGTCCGATACGTCACAGCCAAGAGAATCACTCAGCGTTATAACGGGAGTGAATATCCCTTCACCTGAATAGGTGTAATCGAACTGATTGGATTGACTTATGACTTCTCCGTTTCCAAGCTGCCATTCTACATTGGTTACATCTGAGAGGTTATCAACCAAAAAGGTGAAGCTTGGATCGCAAACACTCCCGGTCGAAATCCACTGTGCCGTTCCCTCCGGGCCTGAAATAGTCAAGTAATCAACAAACTCTGTATCATCTGTACAACCGAACTCATCCGAGATAATCAACGATGCTGTATATGTTCCGGGGAACACATAGGTATTATTCGGATTTTGTAACGTGGATGAATTCCCATTTCCAAAGTCCCAGTCCCAGTTCGTCACTGTTCCATACGACTGACTGTTATCCGTGAGTCCCGTAAATACGGGTGGACATGTAAATTCTCCCTGTTCATTCGTATTTGCTCCTGTGTGCACGTAGTTGAAATCTGCTGAAGGCAACGAAACTACAATGGTAGCGATGAGGGTGTCCTTACAGCCGTTTTGATCGGTTGCGATCAACTCAATGGTGTGTTCCACATGATCATACAAAGGGCTTGGTTCATCATCGAATTGACCGATGTAGTTTACGGCAATTGATTCCTGAGTACCGTCAATGAACCACTGATAATTCGTCGCACCGATACTCGTGTTGTTTGTTATGAAGTTTTCCAAATCACAGACAACATCGTCCACCGTAAATGATGCTGTTGGCTTTGTGATCGTCATATTCGCAAAGGTCGTTGGAGAAACACAACCAAATTCGTCCGTAGCTACAAGAGTTACCGTGTAAACACCCTCATCGTCGTAGTCAAAGGTTGTACTTGCATTCGTTGAAAGGGTTTGTGTGCTCATATCCGGAAATCCCCAATCGTATGAAGCGATCGGCACACCATTTCCAACGGTCGTTGAAGCATTGTCGTATGTAACCGTAATCGGCGCACACCCAACCGTGACGGTCGGAGAGATCACAGCCTGAGGCGGTGCAAGTACTTCAATGGGCACCGTCACCGAGTCTGCGCATCCTACTGAATTCGTTACCGATAGTTTTACTTCGTAGGTTCCGGATGTGTTGTAGGCATGTACGGAAGGCGTCAGTGTACTTGCAGAGCCATCGTCAAAATCAAATTCATACGTTCCCATCGGATGGGTCGACGTCTCATTTCCTGTAAACGTTATCGGACTGTTGACGCAGGCAGAATCGTTGGATAACAACATGTCTGCAACCGTCTGAGATATATGAATCGTTTGCTCCGTGCTGTCTTCGCAACCCGTCGTGTAATTGTAAATCACCTGTTCCACCACAAATGAGCCGTACGAGTTAAAATCATGGGAAACGGAGCCCTTATCGGGGTCGTCCAGCTCGGGATCATCAAGAATGGTTTGTGTACCATCTCCCCAATTCCAAATCATGAGCAAATCATCACTCAACTCACCGTGAATGGCCATATCTTGAAAGTAAATCGACGCCGGTAACGAACTGGGGTTACATACGAGGTATGCATCCGGAGTAAAGATGGAAATCGGTGCCAAGACGTAGACAGCTTGAGGTACTGTATGCGAAATGGCACATCCGTTCCAGTTTACAGTGAGCGTTACATCAAAATACCCTGTGTCCTGTGGGTACTGATGTGTTGGATTTTGATCGGTACTGGATCCGCCATCGCCAAAATCCCATGACCAGGTGACTTCTCCGGGGCCCGGAGTTCCAATAAATGTTGTTAAATCCGTGAAATCCCAGTTGCTTTTTGCACAGTCTGTCATTGGCGCAACTCCCCAGTCAACAATGGGTTCGGTTCCCACGGTAACTGTATCCACCCCGGTGATTGTAGCCGTGCAGCCATTCTGCGTAGTGATCGTGAGCGAAACCGTGTAGATACCCGTATTGTAAATATTCGGAGCAGGGTTCGATCCACTGGCCGTGTTTCCATCACCAAAATCCCAGTCCCAACTTACGATGGGGTCTGCTACCGGATTGGGCACAATGGAACTGTCCTGAAATGTGACTGTAAGCGGATCACAACCCGAGGAAACGTCCATTGAAAAGAGCGGTTCTATCGGTCTGACTGTGATGAATCCCGGGGCTGTTGTAAATCCACTGCAACCATTGTTATCGGTTACAGACAGCGTCACGGTATACGTACCATTTGCGGCGTAACTATGAACCGGAGGGGTTGTTCCTGAAAATGTTCCACCGTCACCGAAATTCCAATTGAATGTTCCCGGGAAGCCCGAAGTATTCGTGAAGGTCACATCCAGCGGTGCACATCCAATATTCACATCGGCAGTAAACGTCGGTGTTGGCAAATCGTGAACGGTAATCGGAATCGTCTGAGAATCTGCGCATCCTGACGACGAATTTTGAGAATTCAGTAATACATCGAACGTACCGGGTGTCGAATAAATATGCGTTGGATTCTGGA
>JAURNA010000181.1 GCA_030830385.1 Crocinitomicaceae bacterium
AATTGACAGGAGCTACAGGTGAGGTGCCAGCAACTGCCCGCGCATACAAAGCCGCAGGAATCCCATCGATTGTTGTTGGAGACCACAACTATGGAGAAGGGTCCTCCCGAGAACACGCAGCTATGGAGCCGCGTCACCTTGGTGTTCGTGCGGTGATCGTAAAATCATTCGCGAGAATACACGAGACAAACCTGAAGAAACAAGGTATGCTTGGGTTGACATTTGCAAACGAGGAAGATTACGATACGATCAAAGAAGATGATACGTTTGACTTCGCTGATTTGGCACATTTTGCTCCGGGCAAACAATTGACCCTAGTTGTAAAGCATGCAGATGGATCAAACGACACTGTAATGCTGAATCACACGTACAATGCGCAGCAAATTGAATGGTTCCGTGCAGGTTCTGCACTCAACCTGATTCGTCAGCAGAACGCGTAGAAATCGATTGAAACGTTTTTGACCAGATGGAAAGGGGCACGAGAGTGCCCCTTAATTTTTCACTAATTCTAACAAATTTGTAGTCTGAATAAATTTATTTAATAGATTTGCGCTTTATTAACTAATACCGCAGAAAATTAAAACGGTTATGAAGAAAATTCTATCTATTATTGCACTGTCTTTGCTCGGAACTTCGTCTTTCGGACAGGCAGTTGAAGAGGGAAATGTAATTATCGATGCATATTACGGATTCCCGAACCTGTATACATCTGTTTTCAAAGCAACATATGCTAATTCAGGAACTGAAATTGGGCTTAAAATTGGTGGACTCGGGCCTTTGGGTGGACGTGTTGAATACATGCTCGCTGACAAAATTGGTCTCGGTGTTGACGTAGGGTTGAACAGCTCTTTTGTTCGTTACCAGGAAGAGTCGGGCTCAGAAACGTATGACTATGATTTCCTTACTTCAAAGTTCGGAGTGATGGCAACGTTTAACTGGCACTTTGTCGAAAGCAGCGATAATTTGGATGCATACGCAATGTTTGGAGCAGGGTACGGAAACCGTTCCTTTACATTCACTTCTACAGACCCTGATTACATTGAGTCTTCTATTGAATCATTGATTCCTGTAGCAATGCGTATTGGGGCTGGAATGCGTTATTTCTTCACAGACAACATTGGTGTGAACCTTGCACTTGGATTTGGACAAGGGGGTCTCGTTAACGCGGGTATCTCAGCGAAATTCTAAGGTTGAGAACAAATCTTACAAATGAAGAAAGGGAAGTTGCGGCTCCCTTTTTTCATTTATAAGCGTGAAATTCAAGTCTGGCATAGTCTACAAAACGTTCCGTTGTGTTTGACGACGTCACAACCTACTCAAAGAGTCGTAAAAGGTATGGACACGAGAGCAGATCAAAATATTCGAGCACCATTCCCCCTTCCTTTTCCCGCGATTATATGCGTACAGCCATAATACGCACCTATACCGAACACCACGCATTTCTGCAATGATCATGATTTCATTTGTTTGGGTACTTGCTTAACGTTTTCATGAGCGAGACGTGCAGTTGGTGTTAATGTGAAGTGGTGGATTCGAATGCATGCTTTCCCACTCGCCTATGTACATACTTATCTTGTCATAATCGACTCAGTCGTAGTGATCATTTTCGTGTGTCCGGTGCCAAATTCTTCAAACGGAATTGTCCGGAAACAGCGTGGTCGATTTAGGACGATTCAATGCTCTTCAATCAAACGGCAACATGATGCTCGCGCAAAGCTTCGTTCAATGAGGTTTTCAGATCTGTACTCTCTTTTCGCTTTCCAATGATCAACGCGCAGGGCACGTTGAAACTTCCCGCGGGGAAATCTTTTGAATAAGATCCGGGGATGACCACGCTTCTGGGAGGAATTTCTCCACGCATTTCCACAGGTTCGCTTCCGGTAACATCAATGATTTTTGTTGATTTCGTTAGTACGACATTCGCTCCGAGAACGGCTTCTTTACCCACGCGTACGCCTTCTACAACGATGCAACGAGAACCAATGAATGCTCCATCCTCAATGATCACAGGCGCAGCCTGAAGCGGCTCGAGAACACCACCGATTCCGACGCCACCACTTAGGTGTACATCTTTTCCTATTTGAGCGCAGGAACCTACCGTCGCCCAGGTGTCAACCATAGTTCCGGAATCAACATATGCACCGATGTTTATGTAGGACGGCATCATGATTACTCCCTTTGCAACATAAGCACCATACCGTGCAATGGCATGAGGAACAACGCGAACACCGAGTTCAGCATAGTTGGTTTTCAACGCCATTTTGTCGTGAAACTCGAATGGACCCACTTCAACCGTTTCCATTTTACGGATCGGGAAGTACATAACAACGGCCTTTTTCACCCATTCATTTACCTGCCAGGAACCATCTTTCAATGGCTCAGCAACGCGCAAACGTCCTTTGTCAATGTCTTCGATTACCTGTTCGATGGCTTGAACCGTCCCGGGTTCTTGCAACAGAGAACGATCGTCCCAGGCAACTTCAATGAGATCCTTCATAGTTTCCAATTTGGCGGTAAAAATACAGAAGATTTTGACCCGGACGGATGCGAATGATTCAGGTATTCGAAATTCTGCGATCTTTGGTGCATGAAAAAGATTCTGGGGATAGATTTTGGCCTTAAGCGAACCGGTTTGGCAATTTCGGACGACTCGTACACGTTCGCTTTTCCGCTGGAAACGGTAGCTTCGGCAAAACTTATGACGCGATTGGGAGAAATTCTCACATCGGATCCCTTCGAGAAGATTGCACTTGGATATCCCACCCGGATGGACGGAAGCGACACACACATCACGGAAAATGTCCGACTGTTAAAGGTGGCTATCGAGTCTGAGTTTCCGGGGGTTTCGGTGACACTCGTAGACGAGCGGCTCACGTCGAAAATGGCCGGAGAAATCATCCTAGAGTCCGGAGTAGGAAAACAAAAGCGTCGTGAAAAGGGCGTTGTTGACCGCGTGAGTGCATCCATTATCCTGCAATCGTTTCTCGATCAAAACAGAACCGAATAAAGATTCGTGTCCCTGGTGCGCAGATGGATGGATGTATCGGGCAAAATCGTAATTTTGTAACGCAACAAAACGATGCAATGATATTACCGATTTTGGCATATGGCGATCCGCTCCTGAAGCGAGAGGCGGATGAAATCAGCGAGGATTATCCCGATTTGAATACCTTGATCGAAAACATGTACGAGACCATGTACGAGGCGTCAGGGGTTGGTTTGGCTGCACCGCAGGTGGGGCTTCCGATTCGTATGTTTATTGTGGATGGAAGTCCGTTTGCTGAAGACGAAGAAGACGAATTTGATCCAAAAGCTGAAGGACTTGAAGGATTCAAAAAGGTATTCATCAATCCAATTATCGAGGAAGAATCGGGCGAAGAATGGAGCTTTAGGGAAGGGTGCCTGTCAATTCCGGGAATCCGTGAGGAAGTATTCAGAAAAGAGAACCTGATCATCACATACTTCGATGAAAACTGGCAACTACAGGAGGAATCGTACTCCGGATATGCCGCACGGATCATTCAGCACGAATACGACCATCTGGAAGGGATTTTGTTCACGGATAAACTCTCTCCGCTCAAAAGACGGCTTCTTGCCAAGAAATTGAATGGTATTTCAAAAGGAGACACAGACATCGATTACCGAATGAAGTTTCCAGCGCGTAAAAAGCAACGATCATGAAGTATATACTAAGTACAAGTTTCCTCGCAGGACTGCTCTTTTTCGGTTGTGGTGAAGGAGCCGATAAGATGGACAAGGAACGCGAAATCTACGAAACGCCGATTCATGAATTACTGGATAGTGTGGCAAAGTTGGAAGACTCCATTATGCGAATCGTGAACAATCCGGACGACAGCAAACCGCAACTTTTGAATGTAGCCCGTCAAGCATACCTGGAGCAACTTAAGTTGGTGTATCAGACTTATCCCGATCATGAGCAAGCACCGGTATGTCTGAGTAAAATACACATGGTTTACGCAGGAATAGGAGTTCATCGATATGCACTTCAATACGGAGATACACTTATCGAAAAGTATCCCGACTTCGAAGGGACTCCGACAATCATGTCCAGTATGTTCTCCACATACGACGTTTCGATTGAGCCCAGAGATACCGTTTTGGCGAAGAAATACTTGCGAATGTATCTAGACAATGCAACTGATCTGAGCGATGAAGACAGAAAAGGATTCGAACTTCGCCTCAGAAACATGGATAAAACCTGGGAGGAGTGGATTGAATGGAACGCTCAGAACCTCCCCTGATTTGCTGTTAACGATCTGTTAAAAGAATGCAAGATCGAAATTCTTGCACTATATTTGCTCATATACATTTGAAACTCAAAAACGTAAATATTTCAGTATGAAAAAGGTATTCTTCTCTTTGATGATGGCAGCAGTTGCAACATGCGCAACAGGTTCTGCATTTGCTCAGTCAGAACCCGTACAAGTCGTTGACGGTGCCAAAATCGAATTCGAAAAAATGGTACACGATTACGGATCAATCGAATACGGAGCCAATGGACAGTGTACATTTGATTTTAAAAATACAGGAAATGCTCCTTTGATTATTTCAAACGCAAAAGGATCGTGTGGGTGTACAGTTCCTTCGTGGCCCAAAGAACCAATTGCCCCGGGAGCAACAGCGACGATTACTGTAAAATACGACACAAAGCGCCCGGGAGCGATCAACAAAAGCGTTACCATTACTTCAAACGCGGTAGACGAGCCAACAGCTGTATTGCGTATCAAAGGAAATGTCGGTCCAAAGCCTGCGGAGGAAACATTGACGCCGGTTGACAACAGCGGGCCAACAAACAATTAATGAGGCTATATTTCGCGATCATAATAATAGCATTGAACTCCGCCCTTGGCTTCGGTCAAGCGGCGGAATTTAGTATAGACAAGTCGGTACACAAATTCCCCAGTACCGAACAAGGAGTTGTACTTAGCCATACATTCACAGTTACCAACACAGGAAACGCCCCACTCATCATCTCAAACTACAAAGTAGCATGTACCTGCACCAAAGTTGTATTGCCCGAACATCCGATCCAGCCCGGAGATACCGCTGGATTGCAAGTAACTTTTGATACCAGTGATAAATACTACTTTCAGGACCGTACCATTTATCTGTTTACCAACGAAAGAGAAAAGCCTGAGAAAATTCGGATTAAGGTGCAGGTAATCGAGCCGAAAGTGGCCAATTCGTAGCGTTCTCCAAAGTCCTTCCTGAAACCCTGTTGACGTCGTTAAAACGTTGGTAGCGAAACGGTTTGAAACAGTCACTTCATGTACATTTCGAATACGAAGCAACGTGAAAAATCCACGCTTGTTCTCGGTAACGGATCACAGGGCTGTCGGGAAATGTATCCGTACAAACAGAAGTAGTTGTAGATGGGCCATCCATCGAGTTCCATAAAGAAGTGCATCATTGTGGAACCTTCGCCCATCGTTCGAATGGTAGTCGCTGCTTCAAAATCAAAAGCGCAAGAAACATACCCTTCCCATGCCCCAAAGAACCCATTGCTCTCGGAAAACGGCAGCAGTCAGGGTGCATTGCGAAACGAAGCTTCCGGAATCGTCACGATACTTTTTATTCGTTGAAATTGTGTTGATATTTCCTTGATGTTTCACTCGCATCGTGAGGCTGGATTCTTTACCTTTATCCGTTCGATCCATTCGCCCTATGTACATAATATTCGACACGGAAACCACGGGATTACCCCGCAACTGGAATGCACCGATTACAGACACGGAAAACTGGCCGCGCGTTGTACAATTGGCATGGCAGCTCCACGATGATAAAGGGCAGCTGATTGAACACAAGGACTTTCTGATTACTCCGGATTGGTATGACATTCCTTACGACTCCGAG
>JAURNA010000182.1 GCA_030830385.1 Crocinitomicaceae bacterium
AAATAGCCAGAATGGCAGAAGAAACACTCCTCAAAGAGTATGTTAAGGAAATGGAGACTAAGGGAAGAGAGATCGCGGAAGTAAAAAGGACCCGGTTGCGAAAAAAACAAAAAAGACAGGAGAAAAAACCTGGATATTTCACGCTAAGAACGTTCGTGATTTTGCATTTGCATCGTCCCGAAAGTTTATGTGGGACGCACAAAATCAGCGGGTTGGAGGAAAGAACGTACTGTGTATGTCGTACTATCCCAAGGAAGGAAATCCACTTTGGGAACGCTATTCTACCAAGTTGGTCGCACATACAGTTAAGACCTATTCAAAATACACCATTGATTACCCCTACCCGGTTGCGATTTCGGTTCACTCCGATAAGATCGGTATGGAATATCCCATGATCTGTTTCAACAGAGGGCGTCCGGAACAGGACGGAACGTACTCTGAGCGCAAGAAATACGAAATGTGGAGTATAATCATTCACGAGGTAGGACATAACTTTTTCCCGATGATCATCAATTCAGATGAGCGGCAGTGGACATGGATGGATGAAGGACTGAACTCTTTTGTTCAATACTTGACCGAACAAGAATGGGAACGAGGCTACCCATCGCGTTATGGCCCGGCGTACTCGGTTGTAGATTATATGAAAGGCGACAAAGATCGCATCTCTCCTATTATGACCAACTCCGAGTCCATTTGGCAATTTAGAAGCAACGCATATGCAAAACCGGCCATTGCATTGAATATCCTGAGAGAAACGGTAATGGGACGAGAACTATTCGATCACGCGTTCAAGACGTATTGTAATCGCTGGGCCTTCAAACATCCGCCACCGGCTGATTTGTTCCGAACAATGGAGGATGCATCAGCGGTAGACCTGGATTGGTTCTGGAGAGGTTGGTTCTTTACAACAGACCATGTTGACATCAGTCTTGACGAAGTGAAATGGTTCCAGCTGAATACAATGAATCCGGATGTAGAAATGCCGTTGGCTCGTCAGCAGCACAATGACAGAGATCGTTACATCGGAGATACGCGCAACCTCACGGATATTGAAGAGACGGTCAACGAACATGATAAGGATATCGATGATTTCTACGCGAAACGGGATCATCACGCTCCGGATACACTGCACCGTCAGAACTACAAAGAGTTCAAGGAAAATTTAAGCAAAGAGGAAGTGGAATTATTGAACTCCGGAAAGCATTTTTACGAAGTGCAGTTCAGTAATCTGGGAGGGCTCCCGATGCCGATCATCATTCGCTTTGGTTATACAGACGGAACTGAAGAAGTTGTTCGTATTCCAGCTGAAATCTGGCGCCTTCATGAGGATCAGGTGAGCAAAGTGTTCATCCTGGACAAAGAAGTGTCAAGCATGCGGATAGACCCTTTCCTTGAAACAGCAGATACAGATTTAAATAACAACTCCTGGCCAGCAGAGCGTCAGCCGACACGCTTCGATCTATACAAGAAAGAGCGTACTCTTGAGAATCCGATGCAGCGTCAAAAGCGCGTTGATGAATTGAATGGAAACTAATCGGTTACTGATAAGCTAGCGAGCCTTCCGGTCGATTGCTACACATGGCAATTGCCTCGCTGATTGTTGTTTGTTATCCAGAACATACTTGCATTGAGGTAAACGAAATTGCCCTTGCTTCGCGATGAAATCTGCATTGATGCACACGAAGTCGTAAGCAGTGCTGTGGATGCCTCCTTTTTCAAGGAACGCTTCAAAGCATACCCAACCCCGGAGATACGAAGGGAACAATCCACATCGAAGACGTTGAGCCTGTGCACTTCTTAATCATTGCCGAAGCGATCGTGATACGTACCCATTCCACCTTGATTCAGGCGTTTGTAGTGCTCAAATTTATCTTGAACAAAAATAATCAGGTCGTATTCAGATGCCGTTTTGAGAAATTGATCGTCCATATTCAGAAAATCGATAAACGCATCGAATTCTTCATCTGTTAACTCAATAATATCATATACTACATACGTGCGCAACAATTCTTTCAGGATTCTCCGTTGATCGTCCTGATACTCCTGTTCTGCCACCCATCGTTTGATACGTTCTTTCTTGGAAAAGGCCTGATAAAGGGCCGTAATCGGACTCTGCAATGCGCTTACTCCCGTTACAACCCGCGTCTCCCGTAATGCGAGTGCTTCGCGTTCTTCTTTAATTTGCTGAAGAGACTTAAGGGGACGAACCTCCACTGCTTCGAGTTCCTGCGGTGTTCCCTCGATGACTACATTCACCTTATGCTGGCAATTGGAATCGGCCTCCACAACCAGGAGGATAACATCATAGCCCTTCACCGAGAGTGCTACGCTGTCTCCCTGGTTCGCATATACACTGAAATAACCGTCTGGCTGGCCGAACACTCCTCTCCCCGTCGATTTGTTGATGACCATCAGATTGTAAAACGTCTGCGGGCGAAGCGTATCCTGTACCTTACCGGAAAGCAGTACCTGTTGGCAGTCCTGTGCCTGAGCAAAACGGGTAAGCAAGGCAAGTATGATGATAAGGGAAAGTCGCATGAAACAAATGTACAAAAATAGTTCTGCGATTGACCGCGGGTAAATTCGAACAATTGTTAACGGTTTGATATTCGGTGATGGATGTTTAAAGTTGTCGTAACTTTGCAGCATGAAACGAGTTGTTGTCGGTCTTTCAGGCGGTGTAGATTCCAGCATTGCGGCGTATTTGCTCAAAGAGCAGGGATACGAAGTAATCGGGATGTTCATGCGCAATTGGCACGATGAGCGTGTGACCCTGTCTGATGAGTGCCCGTGGATTGACGATTCCAACGACGCTTTGCTGATTGCCCAGCAATTGGGAATTCCGTTTCAAGTGATTGATTTGAGTGCAGAATACAAACGTCGTATTGTAGACTACATGTTTGCTGAATATGAAGCAGGACGAACTCCAAATCCGGATGTGCTCTGCAATCGTGAAATCAAATTTGATGTTTTCCTGAAAGCCGCAATGAATCTGGGCGCGGATTATGTAGCTACCGGACATTATTGCCGCAAGGCAGAATACGAGGATGGAACCTTCGGTCTGCTGCAGGGACTTGATCCAAACAAGGATCAATCCTATTTTTTGTGTCAGTTGAATCAGGAACAACTGAGTA
>JAURNA010000028.1 GCA_030830385.1 Crocinitomicaceae bacterium
AGGTTGTAACCGTACTTATCTAATCCGATCACTTTTCCATCGTATCCGTCCGGGTCTGCACCGTTGAAGTAAAAACCTGAAGTAACACCTTCAATGCTTCCGAAGTATTTAGCAGAAGGACCACGTGTTGTTACCGAGATAATACCTCCGGTAGCATCTCCATAGTTTGCCGGAAGACCTCCGGTAATTACCTGCACTTCCTCAATCGCAGATTTCGGGATGTTTGAAGACCCCCGTACTTTAATCCCATCTATGTAGAAGTACGACGCATCTGAACGAGATCCGCGCACGCTGATATCACCAGAGCTCTCATCCGTTGCTACTCCTCCTACTGTACTTGCTACCCCCGAAGCAGAACGAACAGGAAGACGAGCGATGTCTTCCCGGGTTACAGTAGCTCCTGAGGGGCCTCCGTCTTTATTAATGAGTGGTACCTTGTAAGCAACTACTTTCACCTCTGCAACTTCCAGTACATCCTTCGGCTTAGCAATCTCAAGATCATCGAGAAATGTGATGCGGTTGGCGTTTACTACCACACCTTCTATTTTCAAAGGCTGATGTCCCTCAGTTGTTCTTACCTCAACGTCATACGAACCTGGTGCAACCGAGTTAATCTGGAACTTACCGTCAAAGTCGGTAGTCGCCCCGCCCTTGATCGCATCGTTCTGTTTGATAATGACTTTGGCAAATGGAGCCGGCTCTCCCAAATCCGTATCAGTTACCATTCCACGAATGGTTCCTAACCCAACTTGAGAAAACCCATAAACAGCTGTAAGCAAGACGCTTACCATGACTAAGCTAAGTTTTCGTAACATAAGTACAGTTTGTTTATTTAAACACTTTTCACATAGAAAGCCCGTAAATATAGAAAAAATAAGGACGAAAGACCCTAAGGTTAAAAAATTCAAAGCGTTCTACACGTAACCTTGCTTCACAAAAATAATTCCGTCAAATAAATCGTACATCAGACTTTTTGGAAATATCTTTTTCGATTATACATGTCTACGAGATTTTGTTCCTTTGTATCCTCATGGTTTTCGATTTTCACAATCTTCAAAGCGGGACAACATCAATCAATTTGTTGGGGTTTTCGACGTTTCAACCGGAAGAGCATTATGACATCCTCTCAACGGATGAAATTAAGCGTGTTGAATCCTTCCGAAGCATCTCCCGCAGAAGGGAATTTGTGGCCACCCGAGTTTTGAAATCTTCCCTTTTTGGCCAAGAACAAATCGAGTATAATGAGCAGGGGGCTCCTTTTATAAAAGGTCATGCCTATATTTCGATTAGTCATTCGCACCACATGGTGGGTATCGCGGTTAACGAACAACACATGGTAGGTCTTGACCTTGAACCATTTAGAGACAACATCCTCTCCATTTCACCCAAATTCCTATCCGAAAGAGAATACGAGGTATTCGATACCAACTCGAAACGGGAAGTGACGCGAATTTGGTCTGCGAAGGAGGCGCTGTATAAGTTGGCCGGAAGAAAGAAGGTCATTTTCAAGAATGACCTCATCATTTCCAAAGATGGCGATCACTGGACCGGACGAATCATGAACCCTGATCATGAACTTTTGGTGAATTTGGATATTTTTGAACGCGATGAGACCATTGTCTCTGTAAATGCTACTGCAGTTGAACGAATCGAAACACATCCTTGACGCAATTAGTTCCAGAAAGGGGCAAGTTGCTGTTCTCATTGACCCGGACAAGTGCAAAGACGAGCGTGCACTCGTTGAGCTTCTTGATAAAGCTTCCTTTGCCGGAGTGGACTATCTCTTCGTGGGGGGAAGTACTGTAGCTCAGAATGATTTTCATCGGGTGATCGATTTCCTCAATGCGAACACCGAAATCCCGATTGTGATTTTCCCGGGAGCATCGCATCAGATTTCAGAAAAGGCCGATGCTCTTCTTTATCTGAGTTTGATTTCAGGTAGAAATCCAGATTTTCTCATAGGTCACCATGTTCAATCGGCAAGCCAGGTTTTCGATATGAATCTGGAAGTAATCCCGACGGGGTACATTTTAATCGACGGAGGGACCCACTCATCGGTGGCATATGTGAGTCAAACGACTCCAATTCCCTCGGATCGGCACTCCATTATCCTGAATACGGCTAAGGCCGGACTTCTTCAAGGCAAGCAGATCATATACCTGGACGCGGGAAGTGGTGCAAAGCATTCTATCCCGACAGATGTTATTAACGCGCTCAACGAACTCAGCCATCCGATCATTGTAGGTGGCGGAATCCGATCCATTGAACAAATGGAAGCACTAAAAAGAGCCGGGGCAAATATTGTGGTAATTGGAAACCGCATTGAAGAAAACATGGATTTCTTGCTGGACATTCAGGCTTTCACTTCTTCGAGTGACAAATCGGTTTCACATTGAATTTTATTTCGTAGATTCAAGCATGTTAAAACGTCTCGCATCCGTTGCTTTCGGAGTTGCCTTTCTCGCAGGCATCGTGTTGTATACCGGCTATGGCAGGCAGTACATTTCGGTTCCAAATGCTCGTCTGATCTTCATCGGTTCAGGTGGTGCTGCACTGATTCTCAACTTGTTCGCATATCGTCAAAACAAAAGCAATCCGCTTTTCACGTTCTTGTACTGGACGGGTAGTCTCGTTCTCTTTACGGGGTTAATTTTCCTACTCATGCGCTGGCCATACCATCAGTACATTCTTTTAGCCGGACTCGGAATTACCGGAATATCCTTCTTTATGACGCCGGAAATGTCGGAACCCAGCAAGGACGAAGGAATTCTGGATGACTTCGACGACGATACAAAGCTCAGCTAAAGCTGGCTTTCAAAGACATATCGAGGCAATTGACACTGTGTGTTAATGCTCCCACGGAAATAAATTTTACGCCCGATTTGGCATACGACCGAATGGTTTCCTCTGTAATTCCACCGGAGGCTTCTGTTTCTATGTATGATGGTATTTTTGGCAAGACACGCACAATCTCTTCCGGGGTGAAGTTGTCGAGCATAATGCGATCTACCCTGCCATTTTCAAGCGCCTCGTCCAGCTCTTTTTCGTTTCGTATCTCTATTTCGATTTTGAGCGATTTTCCATTCTCCTGAATGTATTGATTTGCCCGATTGATGGCCTGAGAAACACCACCTGCATAATCGATGTGGTTGTCTTTCAACATGATCATATCGTACAAGGCAAACCGATGGTTCTGACCTCCACCAATGCGAACAGCCCATTTTTCCATGAATCGAATTCCGGGTGTGGTCTTTCGGGTATCAAGAAGTTGAGCTGAAGTCCCTTCAATCAGTTGGGTCAGACGATTCGTTTGAGTCGCGATTCCACTCATTCGCTGCATGAAGTTCAGTACGAGTCGTTCTGTACTGAGAATAGAACGCGAACGTCCTGTAACAATAAACGCTATATCTCCTGCTTTTACCTCTGCACCGTCACGAATTTTCACATCTATTGTCATCGAAGAATCAAACCGTTTAAAAATCCGCTCTGCCAACTCCACACCGGCCAGGATTCCTTCCCCCTTTATCAGTAAACGTGCTTCTCCCATCGCCGTTTCCGGAACACAGGAAAGTGTTGAATGATCTCCCTCTCCGATATCTTCGCGAAGTGCGTTATCGATAATTTCATCTATCATATCACAAAGATATATTGCTGTGACGATACATAAACTGTTGAATTGTGAGTTTTTTAGATAAAAACCTACCCATTTTCGATTCTGAGACTCTCCATTTTATGGTTGCTCCCTTCCTTTTTAAAATGGATTGTAACCCTGAATTTTTGATTTTTACTGGTGTAATTTCCGATGGCAAATGAGCCGTCGGAAGATTCCTCTCCCTTGAACACAAAATCGAATTGATTCCCCGGATGCTTTTCAAAGAAGCTCTTGAGAACCAGTGTGGCCTGGGATTGGCTGTATACGCCTTCTTTGCCCATTACGTCAATGAGGAATTTGGATTTTCCCATTCCCGATAACGCTTTTGCATCATTCTCTTCGAACGCTTTTTCAATCGCGGAATAAGGAGCTGTATCAGCTGCGGTTACAGACAGAATGATGGCACTCAACATGGCATAAAACACACCCATTTCAATTGGAAATTTACATAAATCCTGCAAATATGATGCCGAACGAAATGCGATTAAGCATTGCATAAATTGTAATTTTGGGGATATGAAGCTTCGCTTACTATGTGTGGGAAAAACGACCGAGACCTACTTACAGGAGGGGGAATCTGTTTACCTGAAACGACTGAAGCACTATTGCTCCATCGAAAAAATGGATATCCCTGAATTAAAAAATGCCCGTAAACTCAGCCGGGAACAGATCAAAAAAGCAGAAGGAGAATTGATTCTCAAGGCACTTGTACCGGGAGAGAGGTTGATATTGCTGGATGAAAACGGAAAAACATTTGATTCAGAGGGATTTTCAAAAAAACTTCAGGTATTTCTAAATCAGGGAGGAAAAGGCATTTGTTTCGCAGTGGGGGGTGCCTATGGTTTTTCACAAGAGGTATATGATCGTTCCGAGGGAAAAATCCGGCTATCTGACATGACTTTTTCACATCAGATGGTACGGTTGTTCTTTCTTGAGCAGCTCTACAGGGCATTCACCATTCTCAAAGGCGAACCCTATCATCATGTTTAGCGTATACACAATTCTGGAATGCAACGTACACGATTAAATGCATAGCTATTCTATTGGATTTTCGGAAATCGCACCCGCCATATTCTGGATGGTACTTCTTGCTGTGATCTATAATTCAAGGCGAAAAAAAAATAGTGGTAGCCACTTCAGGTATTACATGCCCAATTTGTTTGCCAAGTATCTGTTTGCTATCGCATTTGCAGTCGTCTATCTCGGAATTTATCAAGGCGGTGACACATTTAGTTATTACGACGGTGCCAACTCACTTACACAACTTCTTTTTAAGTCTCCGGATTTATACTTTACTGAATTGTTCGGAGAAAACGGTGTTAA
>JAURNA010000183.1 GCA_030830385.1 Crocinitomicaceae bacterium
ATCTTTCCCGACAAGGAGCACTTCGGGCGAATTTTCCGAAACAATGCCGTCATGAGTTCAATGGGAATTGTTCAGATTGCAGCCGTGATGGGAAGCTGCGTGGCAGGAGGAGCCTACCTTCCGATCATGTCAGATGAATCCTTGATTGTGAATAAAACAGGAACGATCTTCCTTGCAGGGTCATATCTGGTTAAGGCAGCCATCGGTGAAACCATCGATAATGAAACACTCGGCGGTGCGAAAACGCACAATGAAATTTCCGGGGTTTGCGATTACAACATGGAGAACGATGAGGAATGCCTCAAAACGATCCGTGATCTGATGGATAAAATGGGTCAGAAAGATGCTGCCGGATTTGACCGGAAAGAACCTATTGCACCGAAAGAAGACCCCCGAAAGGTATACGGAATCATCCCGGAAGAACGATCCAAACCTTACAACGTTAAGGATGTGATCCAATGTTTGGTCGACGACTCTGAATTCACGGAATATAAAGCATCTTACGGAAAGTCCATTGTGTGTGCGTACGCGCGGATTGATGGCTGGAGTGTGGGAATTGTCGCAAACCAACGGGAAATTGTGAAGAACGCGAAAGGCGAAATGCAATTTGGCGGTGTGATCTACTCAGATTCTGCGGATAAAGCGGCGCGTTTTGTAATGAACTGCAATCAAAAGAACATTCCGCTGGTCTTCCTTCAGGACGTGACGGGATTCATGGTTGGATCCAAAAGCGAACACGGTGGAATCATAAAAGACGGAGCAAAGCTCGTGAACGCCATGTCTAACTCGGTAGTTCCCAAATTCACGGTTGTTATGGGGAATTCATACGGAGCCGGGAACTACGCAATGTGTGGAAAAGCATACGATCCGAGATTGATCGTTGCCTGGCCTACCGCTGAAATTGCCGTAATGAGCGGTGCATCGGCAGCAAAAGTGCTCTTGCAAATTGAAGTTGCCTCACTTAAAGCACGCGGAGAAGAAATCACAGAAGAACGAGAAAAAGAACTCTACAATACCATTAAGAGTCGGTACGATGAACAAATCTCCCCGTACTATGCGGCCAGTAGGTTGTGGATAGATGCAATCATCGATCCGGCTGAAACCCGAAACGTAATCTCAGCGGGAATTGAAATGGCGAACCACGCCAAACCCCAAAGAGCCTACAACATAGGGGTAATTCAAACCTGAAAGCATGAGCGTAATTTTTAACTGGGAAATCAAACACTACGGCGATCTCAGCTTGAATGAGTTTCACGATATCATTGCATTGCGCATCCGGGTATTTGTGATTGAACAAAACTGTCCATACCAGGAACTTGATGGAAAGGACAAAAAATCGTACCACCTCTTCTGCCGTGATGGTAAAGGTGATATCATTGCAACGGCGAGAATCCTCCCCCCTGGCCTTGCCTATGACGAAGCTGCGGTCGGTCGGATCGTAATTCACGAAAAACTGCGCGGACATGGTGGAGGACATCAACTTATGGACGAGTGCATGCGCTTTTGCAATATTGAATTTGGCGGAGGTGCTGTTCGTATCTCAGCACAGAAATATTTAGAAACATACTACGAAAAACACCAGTTTGTTTCCACGGGCAAAGAATACCTCGAAGATGGGATTCCGCACGTGGAAATGTTATATACACCGAATCAAACTACATGAGAAAAATCGTGATTACCCTAAGTGCATTAGGGCTACTCATTTATTCATGCGATACTACAAAAGAGGCGGAGATTGCTGAAAGGGATTCAGGTGAGTCGATGCAATTGACAGTAGACCTTTCGTATATGAATACCGAAGTTCGCCCTCAGGACGATTTCTTTGAATACTGCAACGGCAACTGGATTCGTGAAAATCCGGTTCCCGCGTCAGAGTCGCGATGGGGAAGTTTTAATGAACTCGAACAATCGAACAATAAAAAACTTACGTCAATTCTTGAGAATGCTGTTGCGCATCCCGGCGAAAAAGGATCCATGAATCATATTTTAGGAAGTTATTACGCGTCATTCATGAACATGGATCGACGCAATGAACTGGGCCTGGAAGTGATTCGCCCCGAGCTGGATGCAATCAATCGTATGAGTTCCAAAGAAGACCTGCCGCGATTGATCGCACACCATCATCAGTTGGGAATTGGTTCCCTGTTCCGTTTTGAAGTCGGACAAGATTTGAAAAATGTCGACGGTCACATCTCCTACTTCAGTCAGGGAGGAATCGGGCTTCCTAATCGCGATTATTACTTCAGCGAAGACAAAAAAGATGTATTGAACAATTACGAGATACACCTTTTTACCATGGGTGAACTGATTGGCTTCGATGGCGCGCGCGCGAAGCAATTCTTAACAAACGTTGTTGAATTTGAGAGACGTCTGGCGGATGCAATGATGGCTCCTGCAGAATTGCGTATTCCGGAGAAAATCTACAACAAAAGAGCAAAGGCAGATGTCATCCAACGTATGAATGCTTTCGGTTTTGATCAGTACTTGCGCTTTGTTGGAAGCGATTCTTTTGATTCCCTTGTTGTTGCGCAATTGGATTTCCTTGGAAACATCGGGAGTATGGTGGAGGAAATACCATTAGAGCAATGGAAGAACTACCTCACATGGAAGGTTATCAATCATTACTCAGGAAATTTGAGTGAAGAGTTTGTCAATGCCCATTTCGCGTTCTACGAAGGTGTTTTGAGTGGCAAGAAAGAAATGAAGCCTATCAACGAGCGCGCAATTCGGGCAATCACCCGTACTGAATTCAGTGAATTACTCGGAAAAGCATTCGTTGACAAGCATTTTTCCGAATCCGCAAAGAATCGTGTCAATACAATGGTAGACAACCTGTTGATTGTATTCCGTGATCGGATCAAGCAGTTGGAATGGATGTCAAATGAAACCAAGACAGAAGCATTGACCAAATTGAATGCAATCGGTCGTAAGCTAGGGTATCCCTCAGAGTGGGAAGATTTCAGTTCACTGATCTTCACTCCCGATCATTACGTTGAAAACAACCGAATTCTCGCAAGGTATTCTCACGAGAAATCCATGAAAAAACTCCACGAACCTGTTGATAAAAATAAGTGGGGAATGCCGGCACATATGGTGAATGCCTATTATCATCCATTGATGAACGAAATTGCGTTCCCGGCGGGAATTATGCAAGCACCTTTCTTCTCGGATGACTACGAAGATGCGGTAAACTACGGCTGTATCGGAATGGTTATCGGACATGAGTTTACGCACGGATTTGATGATATGGGATCTAAATTTTCCGCGGATGGTTCATTTACGAATTGGTGGACGGAATCGGATCGAAAGTTGTTC
>JAURNA010000184.1 GCA_030830385.1 Crocinitomicaceae bacterium
ATCTTTCCCACTGGTTTGGTATTTCGGACGACAGTTCCATTCGATTCGCTCTGGCGGTTGGTGTGCTGCCTTATCCGATTACCTTTTTGTGTACGGATTTAATTTCGGAGCTGTACGGGAGAAAAAGGGCGAATCGCGTGGTTTGGATGGGACTCATTCTCAACGTTTGGGTCCTTCTGATCTTGTGGCTCGGAGGAGCACTTGAAGCGCCGCCGGAACTTGTCAACGGACAATTGTCAATTGGGGTGGAAAATGGCGAAGCGGTCGTACCGTACGGGTATACTTTCTACGAAATTCGCACACTTACATTCGGTGCTACGTTTGCATCCATGATTGCTTATCTGACTGCGCAGTTCGTTGACGTTCATGTGTTTCATTGGTTGAAGAAAAAGACCGAGGGCAAACGTCTGTGGCTCCGCAACAATGTTTCCACGTTGACCAGCCAATTGATCGATTCAATAGCGGTGATCTTGATTACCCACTATTACGCGGGAGCGTTGCCTGTTGATGCGAACGGGGAGCTGGCAATACAATTGATCAGCTTCATCGTCAGCAGTTATCTCTTCAAAATGACGTTCGCTCTGTTTGACACCATTCCCATCTATATTTCCGTTCGGTTTTTGCGAAAATATCTCGCGATCAGGAATGAAATTCCGGATTAAGTCGCTGAGGTTCGATAGCGCAGATGCCACATCAAATACACCACGCCGACAATCGAGAGGGAAGCACTTATGAAATAGGGAAGTGGCACAGATTCTAATGTGCTATCGTACACCAGCATGGTAATGGCGCCTCCCATCATAATAGCGAATTCCAGTGCGATGAACAAAGTTCCCGATCCCACACCTCTGCGATGCGCCGGTGCCAGATCTGCCATCCATGCCATTACCGTAGGACTGCTAATTCCCGTTGAAACTCCAAACAAGATTGCTCCAATCGTGTATTGAATCCATTCGGTGCTCGTACCCAATGACACCATTGAAATTGCCATGAATGCAAGTCCGATGATGAGCGCTTTTCTTCGACCGATTTTATCGGACATACTGCTGGCAAATAGCCGAATCAAAATTGTAGATGTCATGTAGAACATGAAAAACCAACCTTTATTGGGGATGCCAAGAAACTCACTGATATCGGGGCTTGTAACGAACATAACACCTGTAGACGTTGCCGAACAAAACATGACAAATGCCGCAGGCCGAACCGACGGCTCTAAGACATCTTTCCAGCTTATCCTGAGAAATTTCCACTCAAAAGGTTTTGGGTTCGCCAGCGTTTCTGACACCTGAAGGATAAAAAAACCGGATAGCAGTGCGAAGCCGCCCGCCAGGTAGAACAGGCCATCCAATCCGAAAATGGGCTTTAGGTAGTATGCGAAGAAATTCCCGAATCCGAATCCTACCGAAATGAATGTTCCCCAGATTCCCATCGCCACGCCACGGCCTTCTGACGGCAGCGTATCGGTCACCAGAGCCGTGGATCCCGTTGGGAAAAAACCAGCACTCAATCCGTGAAGCAATCGAATGCTGAGAAAGATACCCAGTGTGGCAATTGGATAAAGAAGGCAGGAAATAAATCCAAGATAAATCCCAAGGTACATGACTTTCTTTCTCCCAATAGTATCGGATAATTTCCCACTGAAAGGACGTGCTAAAGCGGAGGTCATAGCAAACAAAAAGAATAGCAATCCCTTGTCTTCTACAGCATTCATACTTTTCAGAATTCCATTCATTTCAGGGATGAACAGATTGAAACTGACCATGAACGCCAACAGCGCCCAGCACATTAACCAGAAATTTTTAGGATATTTTGGCAGTTTCATTGTACAAAGTTAGTCCTTTGAGCGTCAAAACCAGTGTAAAGATTATGAAGATATGAGATTGGGAATTTTAATAGCTGCAATCGCTTTGGGTACCATCGCTGTAGCAGCGTGCGGATCGGGATCAACCACCGTTGGTTCAACAGAAAGAATTTGGGATCCGGATGATTCAACGAAAGTGGTAAAAACGGATGACGAATGGAGAACGCAACTTTCGGAAGAGGAATACCATGTTACGCGTGAAAAGGGAACGGAAAGGGCTTTCACCGGGCGCTACTGGGATCACCATGAGCATGGAAATTACCATTGCGTTTGTTGTGATAACCTGCTGTTTACGAGCGATACGAAGTTCGAGTCAGGTACAGGTTGGCCGAGTTTTTATCAACCCGCGGTAGCTTCAAATGTGGGCGAGGTTTCGGATCGTTCGTTTGGCTGGAACCGCACAGAAGTCATCTGCAATCGTTGCGATGCGCATTTGGGTCATGTATTCGACGACGGGCCGAATCCGACCGGATTGCGTTATTGCATAAATTCTGTTTCGTTAACATTCAAAAAAGAGTAGATTTGGTCGTATGAGAAAAGAAGCCACATTTGGTGCCGGATGTTTTTGGTGCATCGAAGCCTGTTTTCAGGATATTCACGGAGTTTTAGAGGTATATCCGGGATATTCGGGAGGCGATGGCAGCACTGCAAATTACAAGGCCGTTTGTACAGGAAAAACAGGGCATGCAGAGGTTGCCCGTGTCGTATTCGACTCGGAAGAAGTCAGCTATCAAAAGCTTCTGGAGATGTTTTGGTTCGTGCATGATCCGACGCAATTGAACCGTCAGGGGAACGACATCGGTGCGCAATACCGTTCAGTTATATTTTATCATGATGATGAGCAACGCGCACTGGCAGAGGAGTCCAAGCGACTGCTTTCAGACAGTGGCGCCTGGGAACGTCCAATTGTGACAGAGGTTTCCCCTCTACAGGAGTTTTATCGCGCCGAGCAATATCATCACAACTACTTGGCGTTAAATCCCGACAATCCCTATTGTCAGAATGTGGTCCGGCCGAAAGTGGAGAAATTCAAACGAGCATTTGATTTGCTGCTGAAATAACGAACGTTTCTGATTTTTTTCGTCGAAGACTGATCCTGTGTTCCTGTTCAGGCAAATCTACTGCTCCTGATCGTCCACCTGAGGACGTTCCTGAGGTTCTTCAGCCGACGCTGATCGATCAATGGTTCGACGACGGGACATCATTGCATCGTATTTTTCCATCTGATCAGGTGTCAAAAAGGTCGTCAGTACCCTGCGCTTGCTTGTCATATTTCCTGCGATGAATTCGTTCTTTTTATCGTCGGTAAGGGATGTGTTTTCCCGGATTGCATGAATTTTTTGAGTGACCTTCACATTCAGTGCATGTACTTGCTCTTTTTGCTCGGGAGTGAGGTCAAGAACCTGTTCCATTCGGGAAGTTTGAGCCTCCGCCGCACGCTGCGTATGATCATCTGTTTGAGAAACAGCCATTGAACCCACTGCCGTAAAAATGGTCAATATTGCAATTCGAAATACATTCATGTTTACTAAATTATTGTTATTCCTCTAACACAGGAAACAACACAAGGTTTATTCTATAGATACGAAAATTGGCAAAAGGTTGCTTTCAGCAGAATAAAATCATTGAAATCAGTTCGTTATCAGCGTATCAATTGCATACAATTCGTCAGGAAGGGATCGAAGAAAGTCGTTTGACGCATAGGTGACCAGTGTAATGTTTTGTCGAAGATGGTTTATCCGAACCGGAGTGTATTGCTCTTGAAAATCGCCTGACGCATAGATGTTTTCAAACATAATACGGTGTTTGGGATGCACACGTACACTGGAATCCTGATTTTCCGGAGAGACAAATCTGGCATCGCTTATGAATAGGTCGGGGTGAAGCCGATAAAAAGTTTCCGGATGGAAAGAACCATGGTTTTTAGGTGCGAGTGGGTTCTTTTCGTTGTTGGCATGTGCCATCTCCGGATGATTCAATCCCAACAGGTCTATGGAATACCCCTGATAGACATAGTTGAATCCTCCGGCTAAATGAGTAGCTGCAAGCGGATAATCATCCAAATCTCTCCAAAAAACATTCATTTGATGGCCCATTGCTCTTCCTTTCACGGGAATCGACCATTCGAATGAAACAGAAGAGGATTGATAACGGATGCCGTGGTATCGTTCGTGATGGGTGAGGAAGCTCGCAACCGCGAATAGGAGGAGAATAACGGGTGTTTTTATGGGGATTCTCAGTGAAAGTA
>JAURNA010000185.1 GCA_030830385.1 Crocinitomicaceae bacterium
AATTTCAACAAGGCCTCTACAGGTGTCAATGTGTTGATGTCAATCGATACCAATTCTTCACGAATATTTTCCAAAACAGGATCGTTGAGCTGGAAGAAACTCAGCTGCATGTTACCATCCGACTCTTCGTTCGCAGGAGTTGGGGGCATTCCTTTTTCCTGTTCGGCCCATTCGTGACTTGCCTCGAGTTGAATCAGAACCTCCTCGGCGCGTTTCACAACCCGATCGGGCATTCCTGCGAGTCTCGCCACATGGATTCCAAATGAATGCTCGCTTCCGCCTTCTTCCAATTTACGCAGGAAGAGAATTTTCTTTCCAATCTCTTTTACAGACACATTGAAGTTTCGAATGCGCTCAAATTGCTGAGACATGTCGTTCAGTTCGTGGTAATGCGTGGCAAACAGGGTCTTCGCACGGAATTTAGGATGCTGGTGAATGAATTCGGCTATGGCCCAGGCAATCGAGATTCCATCGTAGGTGCTTGTTCCTCTGCCGATTTCGTCCAATAAAATGAGTGA
Source organism: Crocinitomicaceae bacterium (assembly GCA_030830385.1). Classification (GTDB taxonomy): domain Bacteria; phylum Bacteroidota; class Bacteroidia; order Flavobacteriales_D; family Crocinitomicaceae; genus UBA4466. The sequence continues at coordinate 519 of JAURNA010000185.1, forward strand.
TCGAGCCGATAGATTGTTCAAAATACTCGATGTCTCGTTCATCTCCACCATGAAGGTCGATTCACCGGAAGAAATGTTGTCTGAAGCGCCGACCCGAGTGAATACTTTATCGATCATTCCCAGTTTGGCCTCTGAAGCCGGAACAAATGATCCCATTTGCGCCATGAGCGAAATGAGTGCAGTCTGTCTGAGGAGCGCACTTTTACCTGACATGTTCGGACCGGTAATCATCATTACCTGCTGGGTTTCGTTGTCAAGGAAGACGTCGTTGGAAATGTACTCTTCCCCCGCCTTCATCTGTCTCTCGATCACCGGATGCCGTCCTCCTTTGATGTCCAGAGCATATCCCTCGTTCATTTCCGGTTTTGCGTATCCGTTCGCAGATGCCACTTCAGCAAAAGATTGGAGACAATCCAATCGACCGATGAGAACTGCATTTTTTTGAACGGGTTGGATGAAATCGGCCATGGCGTAGATCAACTCCTGGTACAAACGACTTTCGATCACGTGAATTCGCTCTTCTGCTCCGAGAATTTTGTTCTCGTACTCCTTGAGTTCCTCCGTGATGTAGCGTTCGGCATTCACGAGCGTTTGCTTGCGAGTCCACTCTTCCGGTACCTTATCCCTGTGTGTATTCCGAACTTCGATGTAATACCCGAAAACGTTGTTGAAACCTATTTTCAGGCTTGGAATTCCGGTTCTTTCGGCTTCCGAAACCTGCAATTGATCGAGGTAGTCTTTTCCTGAAAACGCAATTGTGCGCAGTTCATCCAGTTCTTCATTGAACCCTTCGGCGATTACCATTCCTTTTCCGATTTGAACAGCCGGTTCATCGTGCAATTGCTCTTCGATCAACGCGAGCAATTTTGAACATCCATCGATTTGATCTCCAATCTGACTGATGGCCTTTTGTGAAATTCCATGAAGAACTTCTTTGATCGGATTGAGTTGAAGGAGGGTTCGTCGCAATTGGATAACTTCCCTGGGATTGATTCGCGCAACGGCAACCTTGGAGATCAATCGCTCCAAATCACCGATTTCTTTCAGGTGTTCACCCAATCGAAATCGTTCATCTTCTGCATTCAGCAACGCTTCAACTGCTTCCAGACGGACGTTCACGGCTTTCAAATCCTTGAGTGGAAGCACCATCCAACGCTTGAGCATACGTCCCCCCATCGGGGTACGGGTGTTATCGAGTATATCAATGAGCGTCGTTGCGTTTTCATGCGGACTTGAAATCAGTTCAAGATTCCGTATCGTGAACCGATCCAACCATACATAGCGTTCTTCTTCAATCCGCGAAATTCCTGTGATGTGCCCGGGTTTCTCGTGTTGATTCTCGGACAAATAATGAATGACAGCCCCCGCTGCGATGATCGCTTCGGGAAGGTTTTCAATCCCGAATCCTTTCAATGAACGGGTTTCGAACTGCTTGTTGAGGTTTTCATGCGCGTATTCGGAAGTGTAAATCCAGTCTTCCAAACGGAAGGAATAAAATCGGTTTCCAATCAGAGCGTCAAAATCCTTTGATCGTTGTTTGTTGTAAAGAACTTCCTTGGGTTCAAAGCCCTGAATGAGTTTTCCGATGTATTCTTCATTTCCCTGCGCTACCAAAAATTCTCCTGTAGATACATCCAGAAAAGCAATTCCAATTCGATCGGCTCCAAAGTGAAGAGCGCAGAGGAAATTGTTTCGGGTGGTATCGAGTACCTGGTCATTGAACGAAACGCCCGGCGTTACCAATTCCGTAACACCCCGTTTCACAATTCCCTTCACCGTTTTGGGGTCCTCCAATTGATCACAAATTGCAACGCGTTGACCCGCACGAACCAATTTCGGAAGGTACGTGTCGAGCGAATGATGCGGGAATCCGGCCAGTTCGAGTTTCGAACCACCGTTGTTTCGATTCGTCAATACGATTCCCAGAATCTTCGAGGCCGTAATCGCATCCTCTCCAAACGTTTCATAAAAATCTCCCACGCGAAACAACAGCAAGGCTTGCGGGTGTCGCGCCTTGATCTGGTTGTACTGCTTCATCAGCGGTGTTTCCTTCGCCTTTTTTGTAGATACTTCTGCCAAGTTAGGAGATTCTTACTTTTGTATGGGTAAAAGTAACCGGGCTTCGGGAAATAGCAAAATATCTCGGGTCCTTGTTTTCCACAATATGAACAGAAAATTAAAACTCTGGGAATTAGAACGTCCCTCGGAAGAAGATTTTAAAAAACAGCCGAAGTTTCCGATCGTCGTTGTACTCGATGATATCCGGAGTCTCTCCAACGTCGGATCTTTCTTTCGAACCTGCGACGCATTCAATGTGGAAAAGCTTTACCTCGGGGGAATAACGGCTTCACCTCCGCACCGCGAAATTCAAAAAACGGCACTGGGCGCTACTGAGTCCATGGATTGGGAGCATGTTGCCGACACGAAGTCAACAATTCAGGAGCTGCAAGCCGCAGGTTATACAATTTGTTCCATTGAACAAGCTGAAGAAACCACTTCTCTGGAAGCCGTTTCAACATTGGGTGCCGATATGTTTGTTCTCGTATTTGGGAACGAGGTAAATGGTGTAGATCAAACCATTGTGGATCAATCCGACTTTGTGATAGAAGTTCCTCAGTTTGGAACCAAGCACAGTCTGAATGTTTCCGTTTGTGCAGGGGTGGTACTCTGGGAGTTTGCCAAGCGATTTATCTGACAAAAAGACGGGGGTTTTGTGTGCGTACCTAGAGATGTTATTTTGCAACGAATACCAATTGACGCATTGGTTCAATGTCGCGTTCAATTCGGGAAGGTTTTTTTCGTTAAAAACCGACGAACGTTTTTTAAACCGCCACGGATTGCGGCCGGGGTTCAGGTAATTATCGGTGGGATCGCAATTTGTGCGCATTTGATTGGAATTCTTTCGGTCAATCTTAGATTCGAATTGCTAACTTTGCCCGCAAAAATCAGGTTATGATCGAAACGGACATTATCATTATCGGA
>JAURNA010000186.1 GCA_030830385.1 Crocinitomicaceae bacterium
AAATATGCTGACCGGTCACATCAATAATGGTATCCCATTCCGCTTGATCAACCGTATAGCCCAGTGAATTTCGTACAAAGGCGATTTTTCCGTCTACAATTCCAACCGCTGCGGTTTCCATTGTGATTCCGTTACCAACATGGAGAAAACCGCCTGTGATAAGAATTTTTTGTGACTCCTGCCCGAAACCGATCAGACCAGTAATCGCGAAAATAAGTAGGATTGTGTGTTTCATATTAGTGATGGTTTTCTTCGAGTGATGCATCCTCGCCAAGCGTGTTGCAGTGATAATGTCCTTTCTTCTTTTTCTGGAATGGCGTTTTGTCTCCGGAAGCATTTGCGTTGAGCATTTTCGAAATGATGCGCGCCTTTTCTGCTTGATTTCGATCGTACAACTCATCATTTCGTGAGCGGTCGTACAAAATGGTTCCGTCCACGATTGTATAATCCGCGATTGCCGTTACCGAAAGCGGATTGTCTGACCAGAGCACAACATCTGCATCCTTTCCTACTTTCAGAGATCCCATTCGATCGTCGAGGTGAAGTAGTTTTGCTGGATTCAGCGTTACCATTTTCCAGGCTTCCTCTTCACTCATTCCTCCGTATTTCACGCCCTTCGCAGCCTCCTGATTCAGTCGTCGGCCCATCTCGGCGTCGTCTGAGTTTACCGCAACCACAACTCCCTGCTCCGTCATGAGCGCGGCGTTGTAAGGGATGGCATCTTTTACCTCGTACTTGTATGCCCACCAGTCAGAGAAAGTCGATCCGCCCGCTCCGTGAGCCACCATTTTATCGGCGAGTTTGTATCCTTCGAGGATGTGCGTGAAGGTGTTGATGCGGAAGTCCATGGAGTCGGCTATGTGCATGAGCATGTTGATTTCGGATTGCACATACGAGTGACAGGTGATAAAGCGTTCGCTGTTCAGAATCTCCACGAGAGCCTCCAGTTCCAGATCGGTTCTCGGATTCGGAAGTGTGGAGTTGTTCGCGGCGGCTTTCTTTGCCTCTTCGTAGATGCGTGCACGCGAGAAACCATCGTAGAAGACTTGTTCTACGCCCATGCGGGTTTGTGGGAAGCGCACCTTGTTGTGATCACCCCAGTTGGATTGCTTGACGTTTTCACCGAGGGCGCATTTGATGAATTTCGGTGCATTGTCGATCAGCATGTCCTCAGGCGTTCCTCCCCATTTTAGCTTGATCAGGGCAGATTGTCCTCCGATGGGATTTGCCGAACCGTGGAGCAACTGTGCAGTCGTTACACCTCCCGATAACTGGCGATAGATGTTTATATCATCCGGGTGAACTACATCACCGATGGAAACCTCGGCGGAAATGGCTTGCCCTCCTTCGTTTACACCCTTCCAGATCGCAATGTGAGAATGCTCGTCGATGATTCCGGAAGTCAAATGACGTCCTTTTGCATCAATTGTGCGCGCACCCCCGGGAGGCGAGGGATGTCCGTTGCCGCAATACGTTATTTTACCGTTCTCGATAACGACCGTACCGTCTTTCAGGATTCCATCGGCTTCGTTTGTCCAAAGCGTTGCGTTCCTGATAACGATAATTTCCTGTTCCGGAATCGAATCAAGTCCGTAGGCCATGTTGGGGAACCACGGTCGAACCAGTGAATCGTAACTCAGTGATTCACCCTCTTCTGTTTTTGGTTCTTTTTTCCCTTTTTCAGAGCGAATGGCCGTCCAGTCTACCCACTCGCCGGTCGGAATCATACCTTCTCCTTCAAACACGCCAAATTTGTCACGTACCTTTCCGCGCAGCAACACCATTCCGTTCCAGCTATCGGCGCAGGCAAATCGAATCGTCACGTCTTCCTGATCGAGATGAACAGTGGCTTTGATGTCGGTAGTATCCGCTAACACCTCGCCAGAGTACTTGTCTTCGTTTTGGGTAATGTCAAGTTGAAAACTACGCTCCCCTACTTTGAGGCGGTATTTTCCCTGAATGCTGAGAGGATTGACCTCATCGTGCAGGTTTCTTTCGCCCAGGAACCACGATTCCAACAGCTTGGCGTCTCCGGAAAACGGATCGTCCGAATACATCGTAAAGCATGCTTTCTTACCAGCTTCCAATGTACCTGCCTTGTGTGAAATGCCCAATAGATTGGCCGGTCTGGAAGTAAGGGCTTCGAGTGCCACTTGCTTCGAAAGGCCGTGCTGAATAGCCGTACGCAAATGTTTCCAAAAATCGTTGGCGGTTTTGTGTCCTTCGGATGAAATGCAGAACGAAATTCCATTTTTCTCGAGAATACCCGGATTCATGGGGGCCAATTCCCAATGCTTCAAATCCGACAGGGGGATTTGTCTCGCAACGTATGGATTTTCTACATCATACGCTTTCGGAAAATGGATGGGAACAATCACGTTTGCGACCATTTCCTTCAGTTCATCTAGGATTCCATATTCATTCCCGCTTCCGAAATAATGGAACGTTCGGTCAAACTCCCGGGCAATTTTACCGGCTCGAAGAATTTCCCACTTATCCTGTGTGTAGAAAAAAGCAGGTTTGTTCCACTGCTCATTCAGTGCTTCCAAAGACAAATTGCGTTCATGATCGCCTGCGTGAGCGTACCATGAAGCATCATAATGAGCCTGTCGCAGCAGGGCAATGACTCCCATTTGCGAAGATGGGTACGACTGTTGACTCACACCTTTCTGAAAGGAGAGAAAGCTTGGATTGGCCCAGTCCGTTAGGTGATTATGGACATTTTCTCCAAGCGAAACAACTGCACCTTCCCCTTGAATGAGGCCGTCTTTTTGATGCGTAACAGCAAGGCAAAATCCACTTTGAATCAGGTTTTTGGAAGCTTTTGCGTCCGGGGTATAAAGTTCGTCTGCCCGCACCTCGGGATGAATGCTTTCATTCCAGTAATACGCACCTTTTTTTAACGAAGTTGGCTGAGGGCCGAATCCTGTTTTCTTGCTTTTCACGTTTGGAATACCCACTGTTGAAGACAGTTCGATGAATCCCGGAAGGATTGTCAAACCTTCACAATTGAGTTGCACGGCTCCATCCGGAATGGAAACGCGCTTGCCGACTTCGACAATGTCTTCGCCTCGGATTATCAGCGTTCCCTTTTCCAGGGTGAGTTCAGATGATACCACGATGCGAGCATCTGTTAGTGCGTAGATCGCCACTTTCGAGTCCGCCACACCATTACTCGGTTCAATTTGGGTAAACGCAGGGCACGATAGCAGGGCAAAAAGTCCCGCGATTGAGGCACTTAACAAGGTGTTTTTGTTCATAGTGTGAAATTAAAAAAATGATGGCATATCCCGAAGTTTACAGTGTAGGCAACTACTCAAATTCCTATCTTTGGACAAAATTTCACCTATGGAAGAAACCGGACAAAGCCTTCTGAACTCAATTCTTGCGCATACACATTCAGGGTTGAGATGGGTAGCACTGCTGTTGCTGCTTTATGCGATTATTAATGCAGCACGATCCTTGTCTTCCGGGCGCTATGAGAAAAAAGATAAGATGATCAATTTATTTGCGATGGTCTTTCTGCACATCCAGCTGTTGTTGGGAATTGTGTTAATGTTCGTTTCAGCCAAGGTGAATTTTGCACAAGGTTGGATGAAGGTTGATTTGTACCGATTTTTCGGAATGGAGCACCTTTTAGGAATGACAATCGCAATTGCACTGGTTACGATCGGTCGCAGCAAGGCTGAGAAAAAGCGAAAAGGAACACGTGATAAACATAAGCAGATTCTCGTGACCTATACGATCGCTCTCATTATTATTCTCGCGATGATTCCCTGGCCCTTCCGTGAAGCACTGGGTGGAAGATGGGGGTAAGATTCTTTACCATAACGACACTCTTGCTTGCAGCATGCCGTGGAGAGACTGCCTCAACTATTGATGAACATTACGATGCCGATACGATCAGCGAAAAACCGGATGGAGCATTGCTCTATCAGAACAATTGTGCTTCGTGCCACGGCTCGGATGGCACCCTTGGTGCTTCGGGAGCCAGAAACCTTCGTGAGACGCAAATGGGCAAGGAAAAAATGTTGGATCTACTTGAAAAAGGAAAAGGTGTGATGCCTCCGTTCAAAGATTTGATCCCGACGGAAGAAGAGCGGCAGGCAGTTGTGGACTACGTGCTGGAGTTTAAAGAAGACGAAGAATGAGTCAGGAACACGTACTTGTTGATGCTGTCGAAGAACGTTGTGTACTCGTTGGAGTGATTACCCAGGATGTTAGTGAAGCCCAGGCTGAGGAATACATTGATGAACTGGAGTTCCTTGCATTGACTGCGGGAGCCATTTCTCAGCGAAAGTTCTTGCAGAAAATGCAAATGGCGAACCCCAAAACTTTTGTTGGAAGCGGAAAGCTGGAAGAGATTAAAAACTATGTCGACGAGAACGAAATCGACATGGTGATCTTCGATGATGAACTGAGTCCGTCACAGCTGCGTAACATCGAACGGTTTTTCAACCCTGATATGCTCAACAAGGCAGTGAAGGTGTTGGATCGAAACAATCTAATCCTCGACATTTTTGCGAGTCGTGCCCGTACGGCCCATGCGAAAACCCAGGTTGAATTGGCCCAACTTCAATATTTGCTACCACGATTGACGCGCATGTGGACCCACCTCGAACGCCAAA
>JAURNA010000187.1 GCA_030830385.1 Crocinitomicaceae bacterium
ATGCAGATTTGAACGAAATTCCCCCTCTTTGGCTTGCCGTTTCATCGCTCCGACTACGACACCGTCTATAACAAATGCCCGAACATCGGATCCTCCTGCTTCTTCAATGAATTCCTGAACCATTACCCGCGCTTTCAGCCCTTGGAACGCCTGGAGAACAGATTGAGATGCACTCCTGGTTTCGGTGAGCAATACGCCATTTCCCTGCGTGCCTTCGATGAGTTTGATGACACAGGGAGGTCCACCCACTAAATCGATGATTTCATCGAATTCTTTGGAGTAATTTGTAAACGCCGTTTTGGGCATTCCCAGTCCCGCGCGAGAAAGGATTTGAAGGCTTCGCAATTTGTCACGCGAACGGACGAGGGCCTGCGATTCGATGGAAGAAAAAACCTTCATCATCTCGAATTGACGCACAACCGCAGTCCCGAAAAATGTTACGGATGCTCCGATTCGGGGTATCACGGCATCGACGTTATCCAGCGCCTTCCCTTTGTAATACACCATTGGCTTTTTACGCTCAATGACAAGGTCACATCGCGTGTGATCCACAACACGCACGTTATGTCCTCGTTTTTCACCGGCTTCTTTCAATCGTTGTGTTGAATACAGTTCCGGGTTCCGTGAAAGAATAACAATGTTCATTTCAAGTGTTCTAAATCAGGATTTTCGTGTTACATCTACCAGAAAACGATCTGCCAGAAACCGGCGGCCCAAAAGTACCGGATAGCGCATGTCTTTCCGATTTGTCAGTGTTAAGTATAGATCAAATTTTTCTTCCCCCAATGTAATGCTTGTTTGAACCATGGGTCGCTGTTCCGAGATTCCATCAGAACTTTTAACCGAAACGTCTTTGAGAAGAGGAAGGATAATGCGCTTTCCAGTGTAGCTAGGATGCTCAGGATCAAGCAGTATACACTCAATAGTTTGATCGGATTGTGCCTTATACCAGGAGCAATGGATGGATGATGTGTATGCACCCGTGTCTACCTTGGCCTTTAGCTCACCAAGCCCAACTTCAGAAAAATCAACCAACACTGAGCGCCCGATAATTTTCATTTCGTCAAAAAAGCGGGTGAAAGTAGCGAAAAAAACAATCGATGGATTCGGTACACCGAAAAAAAATCGAATTAAGTGCGTGAAAATGAGTTTGCTCCCGGTTCTTTTTGTTCTGTTCAATCAGGTCGTATCAATCGAAATGTTGCTGATTCTCAGTCAGACAGATGATCGAAGGAAGGAGAAAAACGGGCGGTTTATTCTCGCCTGCGTTCAATATGCCTCGTTGAAGACAGGTATGTAAAACGTAGAACTTTGGAGCGTTATTTGTTCGGAATTCCACTGTGAACTACCACATGTCAGAAAAAACCAGAACGGTTGTACGGATGAAGAGCCGGAAGGGAACCCGTTGAAATGGGGCGGGCTTTCTGCACGTCTCGTAACACAGTTCAGCTGAGCATCGTTAAACGTCCGCTGTCCCGGATTTCTGTGAGTGCTGTCACAAGATAATCGACATCTGTCTGGGTAACGTATCCCTGTGTGGAAAGTCGGATGAACACCTGATCGTGCATCTTAAATACCGGAATTTCGATTTTGTATTCATCGAATAAGATGACTTTCAGTTCCATTGGATCGGCTATCGGAAGAGGAACACTACACATTTGACCCAAAAATTCATCGGTAACCGGGCAAATCGGTCCGTCACCAAAAATATCGCACAGACGTTGGTAATTATCCAAAATCATCTGGCGTGCGTTGCGTTTCACACGTTCCCAGTTTCGTGATCTGAAGAATTCCAATGCCGCTGGAATTGTAAGGAAAGCAGAGTAGTCGCGTGTTCCCTGCAATTGATGATAATCCAGAAATTTTGATTTCCCCGGGACATCCGCATCGTATCCCCAGCTGATAAGCAGCGGGTCAAAATTATTCTGGATGGAGGGGTGTGCGTACAAGAAGGAGCAACCCTTCGGTGTGAGCATCCATTTGTGACAGGCTCCTGTGTAAATATCAGCGTCGAGTTCGGAAAGATTCAACGGAATGTGCCCGGGTACGTGTGCTCCGTCTACAATGGTCAAAAGCCCCAGTTCCTTAGCGCGTTGACAGATTTCCTTCACCGGGAAAATCAACGCGGTCATGCTTGTGATTTGACTGATGAAAATGGCTTTTGTATGCTTTGAATATCCCTTCCAAAATGATGCGATGAATTCTTCTTTCGACTTCAGCGGAATCGGAATTTCCTGCTGGATGTATCGAGCACCTGCTTTTTCACAATAGTACTTCCAGATTCGATCCATTGCCCCGTATTCATGATTGGTGCTAAGGATTTCATCCCCGGGTTTCATGACGAGACTTTTCGCAACGATGTTAATCGCGTAAGACGGATTCATGGTGAAAACGAGGTTGTCAGCTTCGCAACCCATGAACTTAGCCATTGCCTCTTTTGATCGCTCGAGTTGTTCATTTCCTTTGTTTACGAAAAAGTCCACCGGGTCTCGCTCCAGGGCCAATTGCCATTTTTGGTAATCTTCGAAAATGGATTTCGGGCAGGCACCAAAGGAACCGTGATTCAGGTGAGTATACTCAGGGTTCAGTAGAAAATCTTGTCGTACATTCATAGACTATTGGCGAAACCCGGGGGTTCCTCTTGCATTGTTTTGTTCCGGTGTCGGCAAGTTGTTGAAATTTTCCATCGTGATCATTTCCACCGTTCGTTCATCAGCCAATCGCACATTCGATTCCCGCGCATTCTGTTACACGCTGTACAGGAACAAGTACGGTATCGTTTCACAATTTAAAGTTGTACTGCAAAATACGGAACGTTCCGCAAATAAAAAGATCTGATGTCAACATCAGGACCGGACTATGCTGGTGTAACGGTAAAAGAGGTTCTACGCAGCGTTTACTGCAATTCCCTGAAGATACAGAAGGTACTCTCCCAATGAAGCATTCAACATCATTTCAACTGCTTTTGATTTTACTTCTTCTTTTTTCATAGATCAGCAATTTAATAGGTTCAATAAATAGACAACAAGTAGCGTGCCAGAAAAATCAGACAACAAACAATATGACTCAGAATACGGGTAATGAAGCTGTAACGAATGTTTTCGAAACTCGAAAATGCGTTGCGTACAGAAATTTTACGGTTTTTTAAACTCAAACAAGATAAACGAGAGAAAGAACCATTCCGGATTAAACAATTGCACGGATGCATCTTCCCTCGTATCTTTAAAAATCAAAATTCTCAACAATGACGAATCGGTTCGGTGGATTGATAACCTTTCTTTTTTTGCTGGTATTTTCCAACCCGTTGAATGCGCAGAAGGATAGTATCCGTGAGACGATTACGGAAATGTGCGATCGTTACCCTACCGATAAATGCCCCCAGAGCCACAATTTTGTCACATATTACGATCGGCTGTTTGCTCCCATGAGAGACGATTCCATTCGCTTTTTTGAAATCGGAATACTCAACGGGGTGTCACACCTGATGTGGCGCGAGTACTTTCCGGTAGCCGAAATCTTCGGGATTGATATCCGGGACTACTCAGAGAAAAGCAAAGGATCCGGTGTTCACACGTTTGTAGCCGATCAATCAAGTCGGGAAGACCTATCAGCGTTTATCGACACGTTCGGGGGCAATTTTGACGTGATTCTGGACGACGGTGGCCACGCAATGGATCATCAACAAGTCAGCCTTGGCTATTTGTTTCAGCACGTAAAGCCGGGAGGCATGTTCATAATTGAAGACATTCATACGTCGTTACCTTATTTTTACCCCGATACGGCATTTCACGTCAGCAGAAACGAAACAAATACCACGTTGTTTATGCTGGAGCGATTCTGGAGAAGATCAGAAATTGTGAGTGAGTTCATGACTCCGGAAGAAGTCGGATACCTGGAGAAAAACATCGAAGGCGTGGAGCTTTATTTCAACCACAACCACCGACATTCCATGATGTGCGTGATTCGCAAACGACATGTACCACTGCCCTGATTTCGTTGGATTTCGGGCCGCCTTTCCGCTTTATTGTTTGCCGGAAATTAGCTACTTTTGCGTGCCCGCTCAGCGATGGTTAATCTGGCTAAAGTATGGAAAGAACCGAACCCTATATCCCCAAGAATAAAGTAAGAATCGTAACGGCAGCATCCCTGTTTGACGGACATGATGCCGCCATTAACATCATGCGCCGAATCATCCAGTCAACAGGTTGTGAGGTGATTCATCTTGGGCACGACCGATCCGTTGAAGAAGTTGTGAATTGTGCG
>JAURNA010000188.1 GCA_030830385.1 Crocinitomicaceae bacterium
ATGAAACACAATTTCGGAGCAGGTCCATGTATACTGCCCCAGGTAGTCTTTAAAGAAGCAGCCGAGGCTGTAATTGATTTTAACGGTCTTTCGATTTTGGAGATTTCCCATCGAAGCAAGGATTTTGTAGACGTGATGACCGAAACCCGCTCGCTCGTCAAACAAGCACTCAATGTGCCGGATGGATATACTGTTCTGTTCCTCCAGGGTGGAGCAACACTCGGTTTTTCCATTTCCGCATTAAACATGATGCGCAACAACAAAAAGGCGGGATACATCCATACCGGAACATGGGCCAAAGGATCCATCGGCGAAGCAAAAGCGGTTGGAATTGATGTACATGTTTTTGCAAGTTCAGAAGACCGCAACTTCTGCTACATCCCAAAGGATTATACCATCGCGAATGACTTCGATTATGTGCACTATACCTCAAACAACACGATCGTAGGTACACAATTCAAAGAAGCTCCGAAGACAACCCTTCCGTTGGTGTGTGATATGTCATCCGACATTTTCTCCAAACCAATCGACGTATCTCTGTACGACATGATCTACGCAGGAGCCCAGAAAAATCTGGGTCCGGCAGGTGCTACATTGTTCATCGTGAAAGATGGTGTACTTGGAAAGTCCTCTTCTCCGTTCATGCCCAAATATATGAACCTTCAACTTCATGCAAACAAAGACTCCATGTTGAACACACCGCCTGTATTTTCCATTTACGCAGCGATGCTGAACCTTCGTGACCTCATTGCAAACGGAGGCGTAGAAGCTGCCGGAAAACGTAATGCTGAAAAGGCGAATCTTCTCTACGGTGAAATCGACAGCAACCCCCTTTTCAAGGGAACAGCTGATTTGGAAGATCGTTCGCAAATGAACGTCACCTTCCTGCTTGACGAAAATGCTCCAAAGGAAGCGTTCGACACCCTGTGGAACGAAGCAGGAATTGTTGGTTTGAAAGGACACCGATCAGTTGGCGGATATCGCGCCTCTATGTACAACGCACTCACGATTGACAGCGTAAAAGTGCTGGTAGAAATAATGCAGGAATTCACTCGAAAAAACGGATAAATGAAAATACTCGCAAACGACGGAATTTCCCCATCAGGAGTAGCTGCTCTTGAAGCTGGCGGATTTTCAGTCTCAACAGACAAAGTAGACCAGGATCAATTGATCCAACACATCAACACAGAAGGAATCGCAGCGTTGCTCGTTCGAAGTGCCACAACGGTTCGCAAAGATATGATCGACGCATGTCCGGGACTTAAGCTGGTCGGACGTGGAGGCGTAGGAATGGACAACATCGATGTGGAATACGCGCGTTCAAAAGGAATTACGGTAGTCAATACCCCGGCGGCTTCTTCTCAATCAGTAGCAGAATTGGTAATGGGGCATTTGTTCTCCATTTCCCGGTTCCTTCACGACTCGTATAAAAATATGGAAGGAGGTGATTTCAAAACTCTCAAAAAGCAATACGGGAAAGGAACGGAGCTTCGTGGAAAGAACCTGACAATTGTTGGATTCGGACGAATTGGTCAGAGCCTGGCATCCTATGCCATCGGATGCGGAATGAACGTAACGGCCGTGGATGTGTTCACAGAACCTCGTGAAATCTCCCTTTCACTCGGTAACGGAATTCAAACATCGGTTACCATTAATCCGACCGATTCATTGGCTGACGGAATTCGTCATGCGGATTACATTTCACTTCACATTCCCAAACAAGCCGATGGCTCTGCGGTAATCAACTCCGAAGAATTTGCACAAATGAAGGATGGAGTTCGCATTGTGAACGCTGCTCGTGGTGGTGTAATCGACGAGGATGCGCTCATCGCTGCATTGGACTCTGGTAAAGTAGCTGCTATTGGTTTGGATGTTCACGAAAACGAACCCAATCCTCGTGCTGATTTGCTGAATCATGCAAAAATTGCCTGCACGCCACACATCGGTGCCGCAACAGTAGAAGCTCAGGATCGCATTGGAACTGAATTGGCAGACGCCATCATTTCTACATTCGCGACTGCATAGATCATTCAGGGAATCTCGACATCATATCGGGATTCCTTTTTTCTTTTCCCGTCTCGCTATTCGAAGAATTCGCCAAATGTGCTACATTTGAATGGTTGAATTCTGGAACATCGGATGGCAGTTATCAAACCTTTTCGTGCAATACGCCCCAGGCGAGACTTAGTGCATTTGGTTGCAGCCCGTCCTTTTTATTCGTATAGGGAAAATGTGCTGGAGGCCAAGCTTGAGGACAATTCTTTTACCTTCCTTCACATCATCAATCCTGAGTTTGGTTCCGAAACAACAACAAAACCCAACTCTCCGGAGCGTTTTGAATTGATCAGCCAAAGATATGCCGATTTCATCGAAAAAGGCATTTTTCTTCAGGAAGCCGAAGCTTCATTTTACATCTATCGTCAAACGAAGAACGATAAGCTCTCCACGGGAATTATATGTGGAGCGAGCGTTCGTGACTACCGGGAAAACAACATCAAAAAACACGAAGCCACGCTTACCAGCCGGCAACAATTGTTTACCGACTATCTGAATATCGTTGGATACAATGCCGAACCGGTTCTTCTGTCCTACACAGATAACAGTGCTGTTTCCGATTTTATCGCTGAACAGGTTA
>JAURNA010000029.1 GCA_030830385.1 Crocinitomicaceae bacterium
GAACCAACATTTGAGGACGCTAAATTGATGATGGAACGAGACCTTATCATGGAGAAGAAGACAGAGAAGCTCACGAATGAGCTGAATGGTAAGAAACTTGCAGATTTGAAAGGGAACGGTCTCAATGTTCAGGAAGCTGAGGTAACGTTCGGAAATCCGCAGATCACAGGCTCGGGATTCGAGCCGAAGGTGATCGGTGCGATTTTCTCAGGATTGAGAGATGGAGAGCAATCGAAGCCAATCAAAGGAGAAACGGGAGTTTTCATTGTTCGCGTGAACAAGACAACAAAAGCACCGGTAGTGATGGATTACAATGCAGAAAAGACATCTATGATCGAAGCTGCCCGCGGATCGTTTCAAAATGAAGTGAAACGTTCGTTAACAAAAGCAGCAGACGTTGTAAACAACCGTCGTCTGTATAACCTTAGAGTGCGCTACTAGTAGAAACCATATACCCAGAAGAGAAGGGGCCCAGGCCCCTTTTTTCATGTTCGTTTGTAACGACTTCCCGGCACGCACCTGATCAATCCATCGAGTTCAAGAGCCAACAGTTCCGTCTGCAATCGAGAAATCGGAATTTCGCACCTCATGGCAATTACATCAATGTGCGTTCCCTCGGTAGAAGTTGCTTCAACAATCGACTGCTGTATGGGCGTCAAATCGGGGAAACACTGGGTCTGAACGGGTTTTTTACCAGACAGCTCCCAGCCCATCAATGCAAGAAGGTCCTTGCCTGAAGTAATGAGCCGTGCCGCGTCTTGCTGAATCAATTGGTTGCATCCTTTGAAGGTTGCTTTATGAACATCACCCGGATAAGCAAAAACGTCCCGATTGTAATTAAATCCCAACGAAGCCGTGATCAATGAACCTCCTGAATCTTTGCTCTCAACAACAACGATTGCATCGCACATTCCGGCCACAATGCGGTTTCGCTGCGGAAAGTTCTCGCGATCCGGAGCTGTGCCGGGAACAAATTCACTGACGAGTGCTCCGTTTTCCAGAATCATTGCCGCCAACTTTCGATGTTGATACGGATATATACGATCCAAACCATTTCCCAAAACCGCAATGTTGGGAATGCCCAGCTCACACGAATGCCGGTGTGCCTGTGCATCAATTCCATAGGCGAGCCCACTCACAACGGTGATTGATTGATCCCGAAAGGAGTCAACAAGTTCATCGCAGAGTTGTTCGCCATAGTCTGTAGATGAACGCGTTCCAACAACGGCAACCATGCGCGAAGCATTCAGTTCGGCGTCTCCTTTCTTATAAAGAACCAAAGGAGCGTCTTCACATTGACGAAGCCTTCTGGGATAGTCGGCGTCATCGATTGAGAGCATTTGAATGTTGTGGATCAGATTGAACTCAAGAATGTCTGATGCAAGGGAAAGAGCGTACTCACGGTTCATCTTCTTGAGAACGTGAGGAGGAAATCCGCTGAGCTGCTGGAGCTCCCGCAAGCTTGAGGTAAAGAGAAGCTCAATGTCCGGAAGGCACCTTAGAAGTGAGCGCGCACGACGGGGTCCAATTCCAAATAAAAGAGTCATTGCGATTCGATAGCGGTAGGATGAATTCACAAAAAAATGTATTTTCGGTTTTTTAGAAGATACGAAAAATTATCGATGAAGTTCCTACTATTACTATGGTTTATCCAGCCATTTATTGCTTTTTCTCAGATAGAGGGAACGGTGGTTGAACAGAGTTCTTCAGAACCTGTTTTTGGAGCGAAGGTAGTGGCTTCGTCGGGAGAAAAGGCCATTAGTGACGCTGATGGAAAATTTACGATGAATGTCACGTCGTTTCCGGTTACGTTGATCATTTCGGCACAAGCCTATCGAAACGATACAATCACGGTAAGTTCAGCAGGACCGCTTATCCTCAGTATGTATGCCGAAGTTCAGCAAATCAAAACAGTAGTTGTTACGGCAGGCAGACGTGATCAGGACATTGAGTACGTACCGATTTCGATGGAAATCATACGTCCGGATTTATTTGACCATAAAGGACTCACCACGATCGAAGAAGCGGTGGATCTGAGTCCGGGTGTATACACAATGGACGGGCAGGTAAGTATACGTGGCGGAAGTGGATTTGCATATGGAGCCGGAAGCCGTGTACTGTTACTTTGGAACGGAATCCCTGTTCTCTCAGGCGATGCCGGTGACGCCAAATGGAATGCGATTCCGATGGAATGTGCTTCACAAATTGAACTATTGAAAGGAGCATCATCCGTACTATACGGAAGCGGTGCATTGAACGGAATTATCTCCCTTTCGGAACGCGAGCCGACTCTCGATGGCGAAACCCGGGTTAAAATTCAGGGAACCGTTTTTGGAACCCCGAAACGAGCAGGTTTGAAATGGTGGACAACGCCTCCAACTGCCTATACCGGAGATGTGTATCACGGTAAAATGAAAAAGAATTGGGGATATACTATTTCAGCAAATGGCTATCACTCCACCGGATATAAAGAAGGAGAGACAGAAAGTAGAGGACGTGTAAGTGGAACGATCTACATCCGACCGCAAAAGTTCAAGACCTTAAAAGCTGGAATCGGATACAATTACCAATATCAGAAAACCGGAAATTTCATCATTTGGGAAAGTGATTCATTGGCATATACACCGTTCGGAACAGCAGATACAAGTAATTCGCAATCTACTCTCACATACAATACCGGTGCTCGATTTAGGATTGATCCCTATGTGAAGTTTTTCGACAAGAAAAAAAACCTGCACATGTTCAAGAGTCGATATTACCTGGTAACGAACAACAACGTTACCAATCAGAGCCAGTCCTCGAATTCAGCGGTATCTTTCGCAGATTATCAATTCCAACACAAGTGGGGAAAAGGAACTGTGCTTACGTCTGGAATGACCTACTCGCGAACCGACGTATATTCGAATCTGTTTGGAGATCACTTTTCAAACAACTACGCAGCGTACGCACAATACGAGCAACGTATTTCCAGACTTGATGTCACGGGAGGAATTCGTCTGGAATACTTTGATCAAGACAATCAACGCGGCGATTCGGACTTTTACCTGGGAAGAGATTCTGCGGTTATGATTCCCGTGTATCCGATCGTTCGCCTGGGGGCACATTATCAATTGGCAAAACACACGCACTTGCGTGCTTCATTCGGACAGGGAATTCGATACCCTTCAGTTGCCGAGCGCTACACGAAGACGGCGGTCGGAGCACTGTTGGTATTCCCCAACCCAAACCTAACACCGGAAACGGGTTGGGCTGCAGAATTTGGAATCAAGCAAGCGATTCGGATGGGAGAAAGCTGGAAAGGGTTGATAGACCTGGCCGGTTTTGTAAATGAATACAACAACATGATGGAATTCCAGTTCGGAATCTTCAATCCCATTACAAATGAGCGACTGGACCCTTCTTCACCTGATTACAATCAAACCATCGCGGACATTTTCGCAGCGGATTATGCGATTAACGACCTCTTCGGCTTCGGTGCTGTGAATGCCGAACAAGCAAGAATTTCGGGAGTGGAGCTTTCGTTCAGTAGCCAGGGAGAAATAAAAGGAGTGGAGCTGACTTCACTGATGGGATATACGTACATGAATCCATTGAGTCTGAATGCCGACTCTGCATACCGCGCGACCTTCTCGGATACAACGACGAATGTGCTGAAGTACCGATTCAGGCATTTGGTTAAGTTTGACCTTGAAGCTGCCTGGAAAGGGTTTTCACTGGGAGCCACAGTTCGATACAATAGCTTCATGAGCAATATTGATGCTATCTTTGAAAATGAAATTAGTACCGGAGTGTTTATTCTGCCTGGTTTGAAGGAGTACCGCGAGCATAGAAACAGAGGACTGGCCGTTCTCGATATTCGCTGTGGATACGAATTCTTTGAAAATTACAGAGCCGGCTTCATGGTTAACAATATCCTGAATACAGAATATACCTCACGCCCCGGAGATGTACAGCCACCGAGAAATTTCACATTGCAATTACAGATGAAACTATAGATGAAAATTACAGGTATCATTCCATCCCGATACGCTTCTTCCCGATTTCCGGGAAAACCGTTACTAGACCTGAAAGGGAAATCAATGATTCAGCGCGTGTATGAGGGCGCATCGAAGTCCAAAGCCCTGTCTGAAGTGATCGTCGCAACAGATGATCAACGAATTTTCGATGCCGTTCAGGAGTTTGGTGGGAAGGTCGTTATGACCGGAGAACACCACACCACAGGAACAGATCGCTGCGCAGAAGTGGCAGTGGGAATTGAAGCAGATGTTATCATGAACATTCAGGGAGACGAGCCACTCATAGATGCCAGACAAATTGATCAGTTATGCTCGCTTTTCAACAACGAAGAAGTTCAAATCGGAACACTCGGAATTACAAGCAACGATGACGAGGAACGCAACAATCCGAATCGGATTAAACTTGTGCTTGGTGCAGACAAACGGGCATTGTACTTTTCCAGAAGTCCCATCCCGAACAATGATCGTGGACAATCGGAAAGTTTTCACCGTCACATTGGACTCTACGCTTACCGCAAAAACACTTTGTTGGAACTTACCCGTCTCGAACCGACTGAACTCGAAAAAACAGAAGCACTCGAACAACTTCGATGGATGTACTACGGATATCCAATTCACGTCAATATAACCGAAATCGAAACACCCAATATTGATGTTCCCGAAGATGTAGAAAAAGTACTGGCACAACTGTAACATACAGCCGCGAATTCCGTAAAATCAAAGCAGGTTTTCGTATTTTTGTATAAATGACTCAGGTTGAACAACTCATCGGTGATTTATTGCTTCGGCACAACTGTGTAATCGTACCGACGTTTGGAGGCTTTGTGACACGGCAAACTTCCGCACGTGTTAATTACGAGAAGGGCACAATGTTTCCTCCCCGAAAATCACTGCTGTTCAATCGGCAACTCGTGACGAATGATGGCCTTCTTGTGTCCGAATGTGCCCGCGAAAATAACCTGTCGTTCGAAGCAGCCAAAGAAATCGTTTTCAAGCAGGTAAAGACTTGGGAGCAGGCAATGGCAGCAGGGGAGCGCGTCGAATTGGAACGGGTCGGAATTCTCTATCTTGATGCAGAAAAGAACATCTGCTTCGAGCAGGACCGTTTTTATAATCTCTTGCTGGCTTCTTTCGGATTGGAACAAGTTCATTTCCTCGTTGAGAGTGATGTGAAAAAGGTTCAAGCCGAGGCACTATCGGAAGAAATTGTAATCGAATCGCCGGCAACAGTACCCCCAAAGTGGGTGGAAGAGAAGTCTGCTGAAGTTACGAAAGCACCGGAAGCTGCCCCCATCATTGAGTTGCGCCCTCAAACCATCAAGGTTGAAACGCAGGAAGAGTCCGAGGTTCCGGAAATCCTGCCGCCCGTTCGGAGACGGTATTGGAGATACGCAGTTGCTGCCTGTATCTTACCCGTCGCATTTTATTCGGTTTGGATTCCTATGAAAACCGACGTGCTTGAGTCAGGCGTAATCTCCCTTCATGATTTTAACCCGTTCCATGAGCGCCAAAAAGGCCAGTATGAAAAGGGAGATGAGGAGAGAAATTACACGTATGAAAACGTCGAGCATACTTCCATCGATGAGCAGTTGGAAAACGATGAAACCAACAAGTCCGTGATGATCTATGAATACGGCCCCGCAACATACATTCCTATTCTTGTCGATCGAACAGCGGTTGCGCAAGAACAGAACGTTGCAGAGGAATCTGTTCCTGAAGAAATCACCCGGGAAGAAGTTCAGCAGGCCGTTGAGGTTCCGGTTGTAAATCCGAACGCAATGGACCTTATTGTCGGTTGCTTCGGGATCGAGGCGAACGCAAAAAACCTCGTTTCAAAACTGAAATCTTCCGGGTTTGATGCCCGCATCGTAGACTTTCACAATGGCCTGCACCGTGTGTCTGCAGGAACGGGTTTGTCACAGGAAGCAATGAGCGAACTTCGAAGCAAAGCTGCTGCATCCGGCTTTGAAGGTTGGATACTCAAGTGATCATCAGAATTTTTCTTGCATGAGAATTGCCGTCATTTGGGGCGATGTGTATCTTTGGCAGATACAAATGATTTGGAAAATGAGGAAATTGATTTTGGTGCTCGTCCCAGCGGTAATTTTATCGGTATCAGCAACAGCACAATTTGGGTATTCGGAGCTTTCAACCAACGCTGATGGGAGTGAATACAAATTCACGAAAATAGCTCATCTGGACGCCACACCGGTTCAAAATCAGGGGTACACGGGAACGTGCTGGAGTTTCTCCGCTCTGTCGTTTTTTGAGTCTGAGTTGATGCGTCAGGGAAATGAAAACCCGGATCTTTTGTCAGAGATGTACATTGTTCGCAAAGCGTACGAAAGCAAAGCGGAAAAGCACATCCGGATGGATGGTAAAATCAATTTTTCGGAAGGAGGGGCTTTCCACGATATTCCATATGTAATTCGCAATTACGGAATCGTTCCGCTAAAAGTGTATGAAGGATTGAGCTATGGCTCAAAACGACACAATCACAGCGAAATGTTTGCGATCCTCGATGGAGCAATGAAAGGCCTGCTCGAACACATGAAGTCGAATTACACCAAATCACTTACATCAGCATGGGAAGTGGCACTGAATGGTATTTTGGATGCGTACCTCGGAGAAGACTTGAAAGAGTTCGAGTTCAACGGGAAGAAGTACACACCGAAATCGTATGCGAAGTCAATTGGATTAGACATGGACGAATACATTTCGTTGACGTCTTTCACGAATCACTCCATGAACGAAGAGTGCATGTTGGCCATTCCAGACAACTGGGCATGGGGAACCAGCTACAACGTGAGCCTGGATGATTTGTTTTCTGCATGTGAAGATGCGTTGAAGAATGGTTATACGCTTGCGTGGGGTGCAGATGTATCCGAAAAGGGCTTCAACTTCCGACAAGGTTTGGCCATCAATCCATTGGACCCATCAACGATTGAAATTTCGGGTGTGGATAACAAAAACTTTTCAGACGCCGGAGCCGATAAGGTGTCGAATGCGTTCCAAACACCCGTTGATGAAGTGGAAGTTACGGCAGAGATGCGCCAGGAAGGATACGACAACAAAACAACAACCGACGATCACGGAATGCACATCGTTGGATTGTACAAAGATCAGAATGGAACGAAATACTTCCTCGTGAAAAACTCATGGGGAACAGGAAACTTTCCAGAAGGATACCTGTATGTTTCGGAGAGCTATTTCAAGTGGAAAACGATCAACATTTATCTTCATAAAGACGGCTTAACCGACAAAATGAAGAAGAAACTGAACATGTAAATGGACCAAACCAAATCAAATGGTTCCTGAAAGGATACCACTTGTTTTTACATTACATTTACATACGATACGAAACCGAGACAGTCATTCCCCGGAAAAGACGTTTTCAGACCTTGTAAGAAGAAAAATTCAGTTGTTAGAATCTCTTTCTTCATTTCCGGGCACATGCATCCCCAGCTGTAACCCGCGAGATTTCAAGAATGATTCAATGGCCCTAATAGAGGTTTCTCCTATGCCTTCTATAAGATGTAATTCTTTTTTGTTCAAAGAGACCAGGTCCTTGATATAAAAAATCGCGAACTTTTGGTTTACGTTTGCGCGTTTAAAACTGTTTTGAATCCGCACGTCGAACTGCTTACCGAAACTGATCTCGTCTATTGGGGTACTTAACAGCAACTCTTCGTCCAGATTGCTTCTGAGCATATGGACTTCTTTATGGATGCTCTTCATATCATTCGAAGATTCAAACTGTGAGATAATCCTCCTGAATTTCATCAATTCATGATTGTATCTCTTGCCGTCGCGTTGGATTCGATCAACGAGTACCATTTTCTCTTCGTTCAATTGATACCTTTGATCCAATGACATGTTATCGATCTGCTGTGCAGGTTTTTGAGTAATTCTGCGGGATGCTTGTGAATATCGATCCGTCTTATTTTTTGGATCGCTCACCATCAGAATAACAAGAATATTTGGTACCAAAAGAAGTGACGGAAAAATCCCGAAATTACATATTTCAATGGCTGTTATCCGATCAGCGGGAATCCCGATTATGAGGTACACAAATGACCCTGCGATCCAACTGAACGTTATCGCTGTGATGATGGTAACAGAAAGATAGCGACCGCGCTCACTCAGTTCTCTTGATGCTCCCACTACGTCAGGTTGTATTGAATTTTCGAAAATTAGTGGATATCCCGCTCATTATCAATGCGGAAAATACGCTTTTTTATTTCGGATAGTTTGAAAAATGACTTCTTACGTGTGGAGTTGCCATGGATGCATTTTGCAAAACGAAGATCTATAAGTCGAGTTTACTAACCATTTACCAAATCCCACACGTATGAAAACGTTCGTAGCACTAGCAATGGTGGCAATGACGCCATTCGCCTTTTCTCAACAGGAAAACACCTTACCTCCCCACGGATACGTTGGGCTAGGAACTCTCACTCCGGATGTGCGTCTCCAAGTTCACGGAAACGTTAAGATTGATAGTTGTATTGTCGTGAGCGATACCGCAGTTTTTGAATCTGACGCTAAGATCGCAAAGGACCTAAAGGTGTCCGGTCAAATTTCTGCCTCTAACCTTGTTTCAACACAAACATTTGATGATAAGGATTTTCTGTTCATAGATAACCAGGGGTTTATTCGAAAGGGCACAAAGGACAACGCAATAAAATATTTGGCTGATCAAATTTATTCCCTAGGATGCGATCCATTACAAACAGTGCTTCAAGCTCCAGTTTGGAGGAATGGACCGAATAAAATATTCTCACCTTGCTCACCGGTTAAAGTCGGAATTGCAACAGTTGACCCGCTAGTAAGTCTGGATGTGAGAGGACAGAGTAGTTCGTTGAGACACTCTATTGGTTTTGGAGATTTTATAGATCCAATCACAATGGTTGGTCGACTACATGTGCGTGAGCCAATTTCATCTTTATCCAATAGTTCCGCTCCAATCGTGGTTATAGAGAATGTGCAACGGCAACTTCTTCGATTGGATAATACCGGACTTTTGAAAACCCGAGAAATCATAGTTGACGCAGAAGATTGGGCAGACTTTGTTTTTGAGGAAGACTATGTGCTCATGCCACTTTCTGAGGTAGAATCATATATCAATCAACACGGTCACTTGCCAAATGTACCAAGTGCAGCTGAAGTTGAAGAAGAAGGTCAGAATCTCGGCGAGATGAATCAAATCCTTCTTCAGAAGATTGAGGAACTTACACTTCACCTGATTGAGCAGCAAAAGCAAATTGATGAATTGAAAGAACAAATTAATAACGATTAGTCATGAAGAACATAGCAATGATCGGATTGACGGTTCTTTCGCTCTTTCCGAACCCAATAATTGGTCAGGTTGATTACTCACCTGATCCGGCACCTCAGCCACTCCAGTGTCCCAACATCACACAACAGAACCAAAATGATTA
The DNA here is from genome assembly GCA_030830385.1 of Crocinitomicaceae bacterium. GTDB lineage: Bacteria > Bacteroidota > Bacteroidia > Flavobacteriales_D > Crocinitomicaceae > UBA4466. The sequence goes on from JAURNA010000029.1 coordinate 9,458, forward strand.
TATCCCCTATGTATCCGCTCCCGAATGCATCTATCTCAAGGCGGATGGCCCGAGTGACGTAGACATAGAAATTGCTCCACAACAATTCGTAGCTGAAGCAGGTAATCGAATTCATATTCGCAGAAACGTTCATTTTGGCCCCAATACACATATTAGGATTGACGTTGATCCTGATTTTGAACTCGCATGGTACGCTCCGGGAGTCGTAGGTCAGGCTCATCATTACGAAAAGTTAGAAATTGGTCTCCGTCCATCCGATGCTTTACTCGATGAGATCGCAAATTTCTTTGATAACAATCCCGCAAACGGTGATGGTCTGAATCCATACAATCGTCATGACATTGATTTTGAGATGACATTTTTTCACGAAGGAACTCCAGTGGACAAGGTGGACGCATTCTACTACACACCTCAGATAATCGTGAGTGATGAGATGGTTGACGATATAACGTCGTATCCATTCCGGTTCCGGCATTCACCGCGTTTCCTTGGCTCCTATCATGCCGATGTAAACATCATTGTGAGTGGTGTTCTGCTCAAAACAAAACGGATTGAATTTCATGTACTCCCATCCGATAATAAAGGGTATCTGGAAGTTGGTAAGTTTGAGCATCATTTTAGATATGCTAAAACCAAGAAGAGTTTCTTGGGAGTAGGTCAGTGCATCCCTTGGCCAAATATTCCAACAGGTGGAGACTTTCATCAAAAAACGCCGTTTAGTCAACTTAAGGCAGAGATAGGTGATATTTATGAGGAATTTGACGCCGCCGGAGGCAATATAAGTAGATTAGTGAGTGCCGAATGGGCCTTGCAGATGGAGGTTGAACACCTCGGAAATTATGAGTCTCGTCGGGACCATGGTTGGTATCTGGATAAACTGGCCGACTACTGCGTGGATGCGGAAATCTATTTTATCTACTGCATGAGGCTGCACCATGAGTTTCGAGCAGATTCTAATAGCATTATTGTTGACAGCGTGTTTAATAAAACAGGATGGCCATACTCTCCATACTACATTCACAACGAAGACCTTACAGTAGCCGCAGAACCGAACATTGGAATTTCAGATGTTCGTGAGTTCTTTTCGAACCCCATGGCAAGAGATCACTACAAAAATTATATTCGGTATGTAGTCTCCAGATGGGGGTATGCCTCAAGTATTGCAGGTTGGCAGTTGATGAGTGAAATAACTGATTGTGGAGGGTACAGGGAAAGTATTACTCAAAGTGATATAATGCACGACTGGATTGATGACATGGCGAAGTTCATGCATCTAGAACAATTTGATCGCCACCCAAGATCAGTGGCATCAACAGGAAGAGGTAATCCCAAGTCTGTTTCGGCACTCGATCACATTGAATTGTATGGTAGTGAATACATCGACTTCACAGGTCTACACACGTATAGCTACAACAATCCAAATACTTTAGCGAATCATCAGTTTGCAAACACAACCGCATACCATCAAAGCCAATTGAATGGTGGTATTTTCCGGAACAGAAGCCTGTTACCAATTTGGGAGGCCGTGAGAAATATTACAACAGGTTCAAATGGCGAAACGACTATTCCTCCTACGTACTTGCAGCGCAAACCATTTGTATTTGACGAATATGGTGGAACGAGCACCGATTTTGCCAACGATGGTCAACTCAACAATACTATTCAATTTTCGCTATGTTCTCCAGACCTTTTCCATAATGACCTTTGGAGTTCAATTTGCAGCGGGTCAGCATTTACTGGACTTGATTGGTGGGTAAGTAATGAACCTTTAAAGCATGATTTATGGTACGAAAATTTTTATGGTATTACTGCTTTTTTCAGTGATGTAGATTTTGAGTCAGTCAATTACTGTGATTACCGTCATGATAATAAGAACGGCCTTTATTATGCTCAGCGTTGGCCGTGGGACTCTAAGGACATAGTGGAAACGAATCACTCCAATGAGTCTCCAAAGGACTATAAAAATAGTACGGCACTTGAGGCATTCTCAATGGTGTCCAGCAATGGTCATCAGGGATTTGGTTGGCTACACAACAGAAGTCATTATTGGTTCAATTTAAGGAATGAAAGCACCTGTATTGATGATATGATAAAAGGAAATCTTCCCTGGGCAGATACGGTACTCATTCGACCCAATGACGATGATATCACCAACGGAAGAGATGTACAGCTCGATGACGACTTCATCCGTGTAAGGCATGTTAAATTGCTCAGAACCTATATTGTGACACTCTATGACCCTATCACCAATCAGGTGTTGGATGAGTATGAAAAACTCTCATCAATTTACAAAAAGTTAAAAATCGCGCCGACAGTAATTTCTGACGAGTACCAGGATGTAGCCTATAAATTCAGATGGAAACGGCGAGATTGGAAATCTGCGGACCACACACCTCCGGCAAACAACCAAATGGAATCTCTTGTTCCAAGGGAATCTTTTCTAAAAGACGATATTCTGATCTATCCAAATCCAAATAGCGGGTCTTTTACAGTTGATGCCAACGGTACTAACATAAAAAGCGTTAGTATTGTAGATGGTGTTGGGAGCAACGTATTCCAACAAAATGACGTTAACCTAACTTCTGTCCAACTAGAGTTGGAACTCGCAAACGGTAATTATATGATCGTTATTGAACTCGAAGGCGAAACAGTCGTTAAGAAAATCATGATAGAATGAGCAGATGTGTAGGCGTATTTCTTACAACGCTTTGCTTAGGAACTCTAACGTGGGCTCAGGATAACCTTGGGCCTAAGTTTGGGCTATCTGTATATCAGGGGGTTTCAACTCTCGATAATGCGACGGAGACAGCACAACGGGATTTATACAATTCTGTTCTAGGCTATCCTGGCGAAGACAAGATTCAACCCCGACGCCCCTGGTACACAAATAGTATGTCTTTCGATACCTATCTACTTAACGATAGGCTTTCCGTGTCAGTTGGTTTAAGATTTGTTCACATCAAAACCGTTCAAGACTCAATTCTGACAACTTACTATGATACTCCATATTATGGGCAAAAAAAGTTGTGGTTATCCTACGGCATGCCGTTTATTAAGTTAGGGTATTACCACCACTTTTCTGATCAATTTGCGTTGAGCTACACTGCTTCAATCGGGGTTGTTTCGGTGATTGATCGGTACAAATCGTATGGTACACCGTATGACCCTGCGGGGCAATCGACATGGGATTATCAGAATA
>JAURNA010000030.1 GCA_030830385.1 Crocinitomicaceae bacterium
GACCTTTTCATAAGTGCCGCAGGAAATCAGTAAAAGTGACAGTGTGAAAAACGGTATGGACAGTGTTCGAATGGAATATTTCATAGAGTAACATTTTTTGTTAAGAAACGGTTGGTGCATCGCCCTGGAATGCCTGGCCACGGAGAAACCTTTCTGAATAAAAGGTTAGGCGACCTTTAAAATGTCTGTAGGCGTCAGGCAAATGATTCCTTTGTCCCGGTAGAATACAAGAGGATTCATGAACAAATCAGGGTTGTTTTTAATGATGTAAAACCAGCTTTCATCTGAAAAATTCCTGTTTCGTAACTCTTTCTGATAATAGGGATGTGCCCGATTAATGAGTTCTTTGGGTGAGATGTCGGCACGTGCGACCATCGTACAAAACAAGTTCACTGAGATACGGACATGGCTTATGTCCTGCAGGTTGACCCTTTGACATAGGCTTTTTGCCAGCGTAATTGTTTGTTTTGACTTGAGATGCTGACTGTTGCAAACGATTGTCAGCTCATTCTTTTTTAAATGCATGCGCTTTACGTTTTTATCACCTGGCCTAATAGGTGATGCGTTCATCAATAATTGCGTTTCATTAAGCGAATGAAAGAGCTTGTTACAGAATGGCAATAAGTGTGCGAAAAAACGGAAACGCCCTGTTAGCAAGGGATTCACGAAAATGAGGTCTGTTTGATTTTCCCACATCAAGACACAATATCCCATTTTGGGACAGTTTCAGTAATGATCCGTCAGGCCGCAGATCATTGAAATTAGGGGAAGTTTAGAGTATTGTTTTGATAGCTGTTGGCTAATTACAGGCAAACCTGAAAGGATTTGAACATCTATTTACCCGCCAAGGAAAGCCTCGATAGTTATTTTGGAAAGACCAACGCAGATTTTAACTGGATGATCGGTTTGGACATCACAAAGCTGAAGATCAGCGTTGTTGTAGACTTCTGAAATATGATTTACATGTAACGTTTTGTGCAGGCGAGGCCCTGAGTGGGGCAGGAGGGGTCTTTGCTTGTGCAGGCAATCGAATGTGTTAAATGGTTTCTTGGCATTTCGAATGGGTGATTATGTATGTTGGATTCTTTTTTTTAACTTATGTGCACAAAAATGCTGTTCAAATGATTCGCCGTTTCGCATTTCTATCTCTGTTGATCGCTCTGGGTGCAAATGCACAGATTTCTCCGATGTCTTACGAGAATTTGCAGAACAATTACAACTACACGTTTTGGAACGATAACTTTAAAACTTCGGGTGTCCAGGATCGGGAGTTTACCATTCAAACGAGTGATTTTGGAATGAAGATTAACTATTCAGATCTGACCATTTCCAATATGGATATTTTCACTGATTCGCTTACTTGTGAGGCCGCGTTTGATGTATCGGATAATGCGTTGTTTCCAAATTCGACAGCAGGAGATATACGGTATCGCATTCTTCAAAACGGAAGTGTTTTGCATGAGAAATCGACGAACCCTACGAATTCGGGCATTAAGGTCAGTCAAATGTCTGAATACGGCACCTGGCTGAATCGTCGGTTTCTGGATAGTTTAAATTATACAAACAATGCAGATGTATACGGCTCTTTCAGTGGTGTTGAATTTACAAACTGGCACAACCGAATTAAAATGACTTTTTACGTCAAGCCGCGAACAACGATTACAAATGGACAATTGGAACTGGAAATTGAACTCCCTGCGGTGTACAGTTCGATGTACAATTCAGGATCGGTTTATGGTTTTGCAAATGTCCAGGATCAGGGCTTTGCTATTAAGGGAGGGGTGAATTCTGCCTCAACCGTTGGTGGTTCAGGGATTGTTACCACAACGCTCGCTTCACAAAATTTAATAGCGGGTTCGTTGTACCAGGTGAGCTTGATCATTTATCCTGTCAAAGAGAATCTTTCGAGCACCTACCTGAATGTGTTTGATGATGCCAATGACTTTGTTGTGACGTCGACACAGACGTTGCCCAATACCAATAATAATGCAGTGATTAGTTTTGATGCAAACGAGGGGATTTACTATCTGGATATTCCCAGGTATACGATGGGGCAGTACAGCTGCGGTACGGCGGGTTTACTTCAGAATATTCAATTTTCTCTTGAAAACACGACCCTTCAGGACAAACGGATACGTCTGTGCTTTCGGCAGATTCCGGCTGTGAATGTTACGGGTTTTTCTTCTATGTTGCGAAGCAGAAACGGGGATCCTCTGGGTATTCCCCTGCAGATTTCCAAGAACTGGCACGGAAGTACTTCAAGCGCGCTTCACGCGGGTTCATGGATTAAAGAGTATACGGAATTGATCGTGCCTGCGAACAGTGTTGAGGAGTTTGATTATACACGCGTTGGGGCGAAGTGGGGAGAGACCTATGGCGCGTTTTCTCATCAATTGAGTGTGGTAGGGGCCGGTGTTTGGCGAGGCGGTTGGCTGGAAGCTGGTTTGGGGTCGTTTGGAGAGAATATTACACATTCTCCTGATTATGAATATGGAAATTCGAATGGTTGTGACTTCCGTCCGTTTCTTGTAACGAATCAAAATCAGGGAGGTACTTCTCTGGAATGTCGTTGGACAGGCAATCTTGGAGGACTGGATTTCGGGCATTATAGGAATTCCAACAATCAGCGAATTTATCAGAGTCAGGTAAAAACAACGTTTAAACGATATGGTCCCAATCTTTCGGAAACATCTATTTCGGCTGTTTCTTCGGATTTGAAATTGAAGCTCAATTATACGTTTTATCTGAACAGGTCGAACGATATGACAAGGGTGTATTATAAAGTGAAACTGCGTGCCCTGGATTCCATTAGTTTCAATCGATTCGATCTCTTTCAACTTGGAGGCGACATCTACAATACGCTGGTGGCTCAATCTGTTGTTTATGGTAATGAATCGGGCGTTTCGGGCACATTAACCCCGACGAATTCGGGAGTGAATAATTATACAACGGGGCACCAGGCGATGAATGGAAGTCAACCCTGGCTTTGGATTGATGGAGAGTGTAATTATAGTCCGGTAGGCAGCAATCTCAACATCAATGCCAATGCGGGATTGGTAATTCGATCCTACTCGGGCGTTTTTAATGGTGTTGCGAACGATACACCTTATTTTCGGGAACGCTCGAGTTCTATTGGTTTTTCGAGTCCCACCGGACTGAACCCCACATCGTATTGCCTGGTTCCGCCGCAGGGTGTTACGGGTTTTTCTGCAGGAGACAGTGTTGAACTGCTTTTGGAGGTATGTCTGATTCCCAAATCAGCCAACGATTATTACGGTGATGACCCTTTGTTCGCACAGACGCTTAATACGTACGGTAACTCCTGGGAACCGCTGTTCAATGAAGTGGTGTTTAATCAACCCATTGCTTCTTCGGGTTCAGCATCCATTACCCAGGGGTATCCCATTGCTGTGGAAACGGTTAACAACGAAGCGTTGGTTGATATTGAAGGGGGGAAGAATTACGTTCCAATTGTATTTACGCATGTGGATTCCATTTATGACCCTACTTTGTGGCGACGGATCAATAACTGCTGGGAACTTGTCGATCAATCGAATTGGGGCAAGGATTTCTGGCAGACGGATTATGATCCTGTTCTCGAAAAATTCGAAGTTACGTACAATGTGCATCACGACGTTGGCGATTCGTTAACCTCCAACACGTACTATTTCGGGACGAATCCTCCGCCTGTGGAATCCACGGATACGATTGTGGCCTGCGATTCGATCGTTTGGATGGATGGGGTGACCTATATCGCTTCTACCACTGCCGCAACCGATACGTTGCTCACGGCTTCAGGATGTGATTCGCTTGTACGCCTTGATTTGACGATTCATTCTTCTGTATTCAGCACAGATGTTATCTCTTCTTGTGAACCGTACACATGGATCGACGGCATTACTTACAATGCTTCTGACAATAGCGCTATGTTTGTTTTACAAACGATCGAAGGCTGCGATTCTACGGTTACTTTGGATTTTAACATGGATAGTGTAGATGTGTCTGTTGTAGATAACGTACCTACGTTAGTAGCGAATGCGACCAACGCAGCGTATCAATGGATGGATTGTGCGACGAATACTCCACTAAACGGGGAAACGAATCAGTCGTTTACTGCTCAAAGCAACGGAAGCTATGCGGTTGTTGTTGATGATGGGGTTTGCACAGACACTTCGGCTTGTATTGCGGTGGACAATGTTGGCATGCACCTTTTGAATTCTGTGTACAACGTTGGTTTGTTCCCGAATCCGACACAGGGTGAATTAACGGTGCTGTTTGCGCAACCGATACCTGCAAAAATTACCGTTATGACTGTTGATGGTCGAAAAGTTCTGGAATGCTCTCATGACCATGAGAAGGTTGTCATCGATCTCAGCAGTATGCCTTCCGGGGTTTACCTTCTGGAAATTGCCCACGGCAACGAAACGGTTGTACGGCGAGCGGTGAAGTATTGATTTTTCAGGATCTCCCTACCAGGGCACCTTAATTTCTGCTGGCAACCGATCATCGTGCCCAATGTTGTTTGCGCGTTTCATCCTGAGGAACGTTCCTTTTTTTTCAAAATCCATTCGCCTGTGTCCCAGTGCTGATTATGCCAGTACGTCAACGTCAGGGATTACTTTGTCGAATTAACACGACTTAATCCAATGTTTAACACGGATTTATCTTGTTTTTTTCGCTAAGATTAAGTATTTTGCAACAAGGAACCAATTAACCACTAATTATGGATAAGAAATTGAACATTTCTCGCACTGGGGGGCCGCGCGCCAACCAAAAGACAATTATCGAATTGGAAAACCATGACGACAGTTCTATTGAGCATATCGGTGTTCCATTAGACGAGTTGGTCGAAGCCTTGAACGACCCTAGAAAAGGAGAAGAACTAATTCGATCGAATGGATGGTCTAAACAAGATTTGGTGAATCGGGCAGGAATCCTGATTAACTCTTTGGCGAATTCCGTACAGGACGTGAATGTAGTCTGATTGTTATTGCTCTCCTGATTTAACCGGGAGAGCTCTTCTTTACTCTTTGTATGAGCACGGGTAACGACACAGTTTCCAAACGGGATGTCGTCATGGATATGTATGATCCAAAGAACCGACGCGTCTTTCACGGATATGTCCACGATTTACTTGAGGGAATACTAGCAACCTGCGAGCTGTCGGACGCAGTTGCACGCCCAATAACCATCCAACATTGTCAGTTTAAGATAAGGGATCAAAATGGGAACATGTTCGATACACATCCCGTTCATCGATCCGCCTCATTTTCCGGTGAGAACGCCCTTATCCTTTCCCATTTTGAACTGCTGGGAACGTTGTCCACCCCGCAGGGTTTTTCGGAGCGATTCAACAAGTTGAACTGGGTACATGACAACGAAGCTTCGGCCTTCGATTTTGGCCACAAGGTGAATGAAGAAGAGCACATATTCTCGTTCAATATTCCTCAATTCAACAAAATCGAAGACTTTGGAGGGTACTTGTCGCATTTGGTCGCTGCAATATGGGAAGTCGCAGACGTGTTTGTGGATGGTCGCTTATTTGTACCCAACACCTTGCGTTACAACCAAGACACGTATGTGATTCCGTTCAAGGCGGGATACGTTGATTTGAATCTGGGTGAACGCACAGAAAACACGAAGCAATTTCGTTCTCAGCCCCTGCATTCCATTAGCGGAACGGAACCCACTTTGTTACTCGTGGCCTGGCATTGGTCAATCCTGAATGCGTTTCTTGATTTTAACGAGGACCGCAAACTGTTGAGTTTTGCCCTCAATAACAATGCCGATTGGGTGGTTCCATCGAAATGTCATCCATCGGAAATTTACGAATACCTAGCGCGCATCTGCAATGTGGCCTGTAAGTTTTGTTATCTGTTCGGAAACCCAGGTGGAATGGCAGTTGCGAGGGGGAAGAAGATCGCCTCAAAACAAGAGATAGAAACGCGCTTTTCGTACTACTCCCCAGAGGAAGGCCAGGCCTTGTTTCATTCGCAATGGGAATTGAATGAATTCCTTCTCGATCCCAATCTGGAATCCATCTTAAAGCGAATCCGGCAAAAATCAACGAAGCCCTTTTTCTTTGTAACAAACGGAAATCCACTGACGCACAAGGTGATGGATATATTGAGTCAGGTAAAACCGGTCTACCTGATTATCTCCACAAATACCATGGATGCTCCGCTCCGTTCTGAAGTGATGGGAGAAAATGTGAACAATACCCGGACAGCACTGAAATGCCTGGAATACCTCAAAATGTATGAGATTCCATTTGGTGTCAGCTTAATTGCGTTTCCCGATATTTCGTTTGATGAACTGACCCGAACGGTGATTGCCCTGAAGGAAGTAAATCCAGCGTTTGTACGGGTAAACATGCCGGGATTCACGAAGGATCATCCCATCAAGTTTGAAGATGATACAGATCAAGTGTGGATGAACGCCGTGAAATGGGTGAAAGAAGCGCGTACAAAGGTCGATTTTCCCATCATTAGCATTCCGAGTTCCTACGAATTCAATGTGTACGACAACACCTTAAACAAAGCGGTTATTACCGGAGTTGTTCAGAATAGCCCTGCGTTTCTGGCCGGAATTCAAGCGAACGATGTGGTGACGCGAATCAATGGAATGCCGGTAGAACTTCGATCCGATATCCTCAACATTGTTTCTTTTTTGAGAGGTGTGGCCGTATTTGAAATTGATCGGGGAGGGCAGGATATTACCATCGAAATGGACCTCAGTGTGCCTGGGAGTTATCCCTACGAAGGAAGCGTCTTTGGAAAATACATGTTTCCGTACGGCATCGTGGTGGCACCCGGATTGACACGAGTGTCCGCAAATGAAATTCAGGAACTGATTCGTGAAAACCGTGCGAAACGAACATGGATAATCACATCCGAAGTAATGAAAGCCAGCGCCGTGGATTTGCTGGAACGCTGTATCCCGGAAAGTATGAAAAGCATCCATTTCGTACTGGCGCGGAACTATTTTCTCGGTGGAAACATTCGAATCATGGACATGTGCACGGTCGGCGATTTTCAGTTGGTTATCGAGGAAGAGTTGAGAAAAATGGAAGCTCCCGATTTGGTGATTATTCCGGGAACCGGATTTAACCGTTTCGGACGTGATTTGTCGGGAAGACACTGGTCTGATTTGGATCGTTTGCTCCCTTTCAGCGTGCGGATCTTAACCACCAATTCACAATTTGCATTTTAGGTATGGCAAAAATCACACTGGTTCGTCCTCCTGTAAACGTACTCCACAAGTTTTCCAAGCCTGTGGAGTGTCTGGCATTGGGGTACCTCACCTCCGCATTGAGAGCCGAAGAGCACACCGTAACGATGCTGGATGGCATGTTGTACGATTGGTCCGAGAACGAAATGGTACAGCGCATCATCGATTCCAAACCAGATGTCGTGGGTTTCACCAATGTGTTGAATTATTTTCCAAAAGAGACAAAGAACCAAATCCGAAAGTTACGGGCATCGTTTGACGGGCTTATTGTGGCCGGTGGACATTCAGTGTCCTTTTTTCCCGAGAGGATTTTGAGATCCGTGAAA